>NZ_NSHJ01000082.1 GCF_002871095.1 Coxiella-like endosymbiont | reverse complement strand
ATTCTCTCCCTCCAAAAAAATATAGAAGTATTTAAATATAATTTTATTTAAATATAATTTACAATGAACCCTGATGAGGAGTAACCTTAGTTACTCTGACAAAAACATTGTTTTAGCTTAACTTTTTAAGAAAATAAAAATACTCTTTTAACAATGCTAAAAGCTACCAAATCCCCAAAAACATTATTGATTTCATAGAAAAAATAATAATTAAAAAATTCCAGAAAGCAGGACGTTCTGCAGAAAAGATGATAAATAAATAAAAAATATCTACGAATCTAAAAAAACAACAAGATTTTTCATTGGCTTATTTTTTATTTACTTTTTTAATAAATACAATCTAGATACACAAAATATCTATATTAATATATTGTCTACAATAATATTTTTTATTTACTCGTAAAAAAATTAGATAACTTCTTCTCTCTATCTTTAACTCTATTCGTAAAGAATCATTAGAATACGAACAAGTAATTAGTTGCTAAAGCTTTTTACAATGCTTTGAAGCTTCTTGTCTTATAATAAATATTTTAAAGATAATGGTATTTTAGGCGTTGTTTAAATTGGATAGGTAATAGCTTACGAGTGGCTTCTCTATTTTATTACTTTCAAAATAATGAAACGAATCACATCACCCATTACTCTCCCCTTCAGGCCATCGCTAAAAAAACAGTACATTTCAGTATTCTTTGACAAGAAGGGATTATGGCATCCCAAAAATTTTCTTCTAACTAAGAATGTTGCATTATTTCTATAACTCAGGAGGATTTTTTTTAATAAAGCTTAAAGACTACCCTAATTCTTGATTTAGATAAAATCACTATAACAAGAAAGGTTATACGTTGCTAAAGGGGTACATCACAATACACCAATAACTGACATTGACAAGCAAGCGTATGATTCATATGATTGAACAATCGATTATATAATATTTTTTAAAACACATAATAACAATACATACAGATATACCACTGAAACCTATGTAATTTTGGATAAATAGTTGTACGACATTAGCTGGAGCTTTAAATATAACCCACACAGTTTTTATGAGAGTTTCCAACAAGATCGTTTAAAGTCAATGCAAAAATAATTCCTCTGTGCTTACTAGGAAGCCCCCCATTTACTAGACACTAATAGCCCATTTTATGGGCAATACTATTACTAAGTGCTCGGATTTACAAGATCAAAAAACTGCTTTCTAAGTGGTAAGGAGTATTTTGTATTTTTTACTTCTTACGAGCATACAGATTAGTAGAAAATACTCTTTTGAAAAGAAGGGTTGTTTTTATGGAGATTTTGCAGCGACTTAAAGATAGGATAGTCTTTATAAACTATTGTGATCTCATCAAGAGAATCCAGTCTCATCAAGAGAATCCAGCCACTACTAATAACACTTATATATAACAACTCTTTATGCTTCATAAACAAACCCTCCTATCTAGGTAGTCTAAGAATTTAGACAAGTTTAAAAACTTTTTCTCCTACTTCTGAAAGATTTCTTATATCTTTAGACATATTTCTTATACCTTTAGGCATTTATGTATAAATATAGTATAATGGAGTAAAGACGACTTAAAAAGAAAAGCTTTTTTAAGGAAAAAATTACCTTAAAAGAGAGTATTAAAAATAATCAGTAAACTTCTGCTCCTTTTCCGGAGCAAAAGAGATATTTTTAAACCAAAAATAATGTAAAATAATAAAATATAAATGCTAATTTTAGCAAAAATATTTTAGCCATAAAATAGATATAAAAATACGTGATTAATAGCTGAATGATTCAATAGTAAATCAAGAAAATAACAATACTCAATAATAAAGATTGAAAAGCCTCTTGTTGTAATAAACCTTTTCTAAGAAAAGGTAACCAAGTATTTATTCAAATCACATCAAAAAAACCTGAAATTAAAGGACTAATCATAAAAGAGCTAATTTTTTGTTAAGTAATCAAGTAACACAGTGTAAAAACACTTATATCTATTAGGCTGGAAGTTACTCCAACTTCGTGATATAATGAAGCAAAAGAAAATAAACTCTAAATAATTTTAGTAGTTAAATAGATTGTGCTTAGTTTCTTTTTTGTTGATTTTAATACACTGACCACCCTGTTGCTTCAGCAACTCCTTGACCAATGTCGGCTGGTGATTTAACTGTAAAAACACCCGCGCTTTCTAAAGCGGTATATTTATTTGTAGCAGTTCCTTTGCCTCCAGTAATAATAGCGCCCGCATGCCCCATTCTTTTACCCGAGGGCGCGGTCACTCCAGCAATATAAGAGACTACTGGTTTTTTTATATCAGACTTAATAAACTCTGCTGCTTCTTCTTCTGCTGTACCACCAATCTCGCCTACCATCACTATAACTTCTGTTTGTGGATCCTTTTCAAATAATTCTAAAACATCAATAAAACCAGTACCTAGAATAGGATCACCCCCGATGCCTACACACGTACTTTGACCAAAATCCAATTGTGTGGTTTGATACACAGCTTCATAAGTCAAAGTTCCTGATCGAGAAACAATACCGACTTTTCCAGCCTGATGAATGTACCCTGGCATAATTCCAATTTTACACTCCCCTGGTGTAATAATCCCAGGGCAATTTGGACCAATTAAACGTACTTCAGGATGCTGTTTGAGATAGATTTTAACGGTCAGCATATCAAGCACAGGAACTCCCTCAGTAATACAAACCACCAAACTTATCCCTGCATTGATAGCCTCAATAATAGCATCTTTGCAAAAAGGTGCTGGAACAAAAATCATAGTGACGTCAGCGCCTGTTTTATCTACAGCTTCATGCACACTATTAAAAACAGGTAATCCCAAATGCTCTTGTCCCCCTTTCCCCGGTGTCACACCACCTACCATTTTTGTTCCATATTGTAATGCTTGCTCGGAATGGAAAGTACCATTTTTCCCAGTAAAACCTTGACAAATCACTTTGCTTGCTTTATTAATTAAAATACTCATTATCTTATCACCTTTACTGCTTCAACAATTTTTTTTGCGGCTTCTAAAAAATCTTTTACAGCAACGATGTTCATGCCACTCTCTGAAAATTTTTTTGTACCTAATTGAGCATTAGTTCCTTTTAAACGAACAACTACTGGAACATGAACACCCACTTCTTTCACTGCACTAATAATACCTTCGGCAATTAAATCACATCGAACAATGCCACCGAATATATTTACGAGAATTCCTTTAACATTTTGATCTAAAAGAATAATTTTAAAAGCTTCGATTACCCGTTTTTTAGTAGCACTTCCAGCTACATCTAGAAAATTAGCTGGTTCACCACCTGCCAGTTTAATAAGATCCATAGTAGCCATAGCGAGTCCTGCGCCGTTTACCATACAACCAATATTACCATTTAATTTAATGTAACTTAATTCCCATTGTCGTGCTAAAGTTTCGTATTCATCTTCTTGGCTTGTATCACGCATTGAACGAAGTTCTGCTTGACGATAAAGGGCGTTATCATCGATATTTAATTTTGCATCTAAACAAAGAAATTCGCCTTTATCAGTGACGACAAGAGGATTAATTTCTAATAAGATCAGATCACGTTCGATCAATAGTTGATACAACCCGATAATAATATCCGTAAATGACCACATTTGGGAAGGATTTAAATTTAAACCAAAGAATAATTGCTGACATTGAAAAGGTTGTAATCCAACTATAGGATCAACAATTATTTTTAAAATTTTCTCGGGAGATTTTTCAGCTACTTTTTCAATTTCAACACCGCCCTCCGTAGAGGCTATAAAAACAATTTGCTGAGAGGAGCAATCTACTAGCGCGCCTAAATATAATTCTTGAGCAATATCAGATGTTTTTTCAATTAAAACTTGATTAACCTGTTGCCCACGTTTATCTGTTTGGTAGGTCACTAAACGTGTTCCTAGTAAAGCTTTTACAGCAGTCTTTAGCTCTTTTTTATTCTGGACTAAACGAACACCGCCTGCTTTTCCACGACCACCTGCGTGTATTTGGGCTTTAACTACCCAACGATTACCACCAATTTTATTGGCCACATCGACAGCTGCTTCTGGATTAGAAACTACTTCGCCTAAAGGTACAGGAATGTTATATTTTTTTAATAGATGTTTTGATTGATACTCGTGTAAGTGCATATTTTTTCTCTTTGTGTATTTATTCTTTTCTCACTAAACCACATTCTTTTGAAAGCTAGAATTTGCAATGATCATTATATTCCCAACACTAAACGAGCTGGATCCTCAAGTAATTTCTTAATAGTTACCAAAAATAATACCGCTTCACGACCATCAATGACACGATGATCATAAGATAAAGCTACTAACATTATTGGCCGAATGACAATTTCGCTATTTACTACAACAGGTCGATCCTCAATTTTATGCATTCCCAAAATAGCAGTTTGAGGAAGATTAATGATTGGAGTAGATAAAAGAGATCCATAAGTTCCTCCATTGGTAATTGTGAATGTTCCCCCTGTTAATTCATCAATACCTAAACGCCCTTCTTGAGCTCGAGAACTATATTCCCTGATTTGTTTTTCAATATCAGCCATGCTCATATTTTCCGTATTTCTTAGAACAGGAACCACTAAACCACGTTCCGTACCTACCGCGATACCGATATCATAATAATGGTGATAAATAATTTCTCTACCATCAATCGAAGCATTTATTATTGGAAATCTTTTCAGAGCTTCAACTGAAGCTTTTGTAAAAAATGACATTAAGCCTAAGCGAACTTTATATTTTTTTTCAAATTCATTGCGGTATTTTGTTCGTAAGTCCATTACTGATTTCATATTAATTTCATTAAACGTGGTTAATAATGCAGCTTCTTGCTGTACTTGAACTAAGCGTTCCGCGATTCGTTGACGAATACGAGATAGAGGAACACGTTTTTCAGTTAGCTCCCCTTTTCTAATTTTTTTTTCACTAAGTTTTGTTTTTTGAGTCTCTAAATAATCCTCTATATCTTTTTTTGTAATTCGTCCTTCTTTTCCACGCCCTTCAATTTTAGTAACATCCAGACCTTTTTCAGTAACTAATCGGCGAACCGAGGGACTCAGGTCGCTCTCACTTTCTTCATCTTGTTTCTCAATTTTTTTTTCTTCGCTATTTTTTACTTCATATTCATCTATATCATATTCATCTATATCTTTTTTTTCTTTCTTAATTATGTTTTCTTCATTATCTACCTCTAATATTGCAAGAATTTCACTTGCCTTAACAACTCCACCCTCTTTAACCTGTATTTTTTTGATAATACCATCTTTTGGTGCTACGACTTCTAACATTACTTTATCGGTTTCTAAGTCGACTAAATTTTCATCCCGAGAAATAAAATCATTCTCCTTTTTATACCATTTGGCTACCGTAGCATCAGTAACGGATTCAGGAAGCATGGGGACTTTAATTTCAATGATGAGCATGTTAAATTTCCTCTTTGAGCTCTAAAGCTTCATTAATGAATTTATTTTGTGATTTTAAATAAAGTGTTAAATAACCTTCGGCTGACGCAGCTGCAGCAGGACGTCCTACATAATCTAAAGTTTGATTGTTTTGTAAACATTTCAGGAGTCGATGGCGAATATAAAACCAAGCTCCTTGATTCTTAGGTTCCTCCTGACACCAAATTACTTGTGTAGTGTTGGAATATTTTTTAAGTTCCGATTTTAATTCATGATAAGGGAAGGGATATAATTGTTCGATACGAATCAAAGCAACATTATTTAATGGATTATTATACTGTTTGGTTAATAAATCGTAATAAACTTTACCGCTGCAAAGTACAACTCGTTTTATTTTATTCCAATTCTGCTTATCAATTTCAGGAATGATTAATTTAAATTCTCCATGCGTTAAATCTTCTAACGAAGAAACGGCCAATTTATGACGCAATAAACTCTTTGGTGTCATAACAATTAAAGGTTTTCTATAAGGACGTAATACTTGACGTCGCAATAAATGGAAAATTTGTGCAGGTGTGGTAGGAACACACACTTGCATATTATTCTGAGCACAAAGTTGCAAATAACGCTCTAATCGAGCTGAAGAATGCTCAGGACCCTTGCCTTCATAACCATGCGGCAAAAACATCACTAAACCAGAGAGGCGATTCCATTTTTCCCATCCTGAACTTATAAATTGGTCAACAATCACTTGAGCCACGTTGGCAAAGTCACCAAATTGCGCCTCCCAAATAATTAATGACTTTGGGTCAACAGTTGAATAACCATATTCAAATCCTAGTGCACCGGTTTCACAAAGTAAAGAATCATAAATATTTACTTTTGCTTGTTTAGAATTTAAATATTTTAAAGGCTCATATTCTTCTCCAGTATCTTGATTAAAAATAACGGCATGTCTATGAAAAAAAGTACCTCGTCGAGAATCCTGTCCTACCAATCGAACTGGATATCCTTCTTCCAACAAAGAAGCATACGCAATCATTTCAGCAAACCCCCAATCTATTGGGGCTTTACCTTCAGCCATTTTGAGTCTTGCTTGGTAAATAGTAACGACTTTGCGATGAAGTTTAAATCTATCAGGTAATCTAGCTAACTTTTCTCCAAGTACTTTTAATTTTTTCAATGGAATAGTAGTATTTACCACAGTAGTCCATTCTTGGCCGAGGTAAGGAGTCCAATTAGCTGTATAATGCGCCGACAAACTATCCGGAAGAGAAGTTTTTACCAGTTGTCCTCCTTCATCGAGACAAGTGCGATATTGTTCTGTCCATGCATCGACTTCTTTAGAAGTACAAATCTTTTGGTTAATAAGTTTTTTTGCATAAAGCAAACGAGTAGTAGCATGCTCTTGAATCATCTTATACATCACAGGTTGAGTCGGTACTGGATCATCTACTTCTTGATGGCCGTGTCGTCGATAACAAACAAGATCAATAAAAATATCTTTATGGAATTCCATTCGATAATCAAGCGCCAATTGGGTAACTGCAATCACGGCTTCAGGATCATCACTATTAACGTGAAATACTGAGGCATCAAGCATTTTTGCTATATCAGTACAATACAAGGATGATCGTGCATCTTTAGGATTACTGGTAGTAAAGCCCAATTGATTATTCAAAATAATATGGATAGAACCACCTACATAATAGGCTCGTGTTTGCGACATGTTTAGTGCTTCCATAACAATACCTTCTCCCGCAAAGGAAGCGTCTCCATGAATCATTACAGCCATTGCGTAATCCGGATTTTGTCCATTTTTTCTTTCTTGGCGTGCCCGTACAGATCCCATTACTACGGGAGATATAAATTCTAAATGCGAAGGATTAAAAGCTAACGATAAATGAATCGGACCCTCATCAGTTATTACGTCTCGCGAATAACCTCGGTGATATTTTACGTCCCCCGATGTCAAATCATAATCTTTTTTCCCTTCAAACTCTTGAAATAATTCAGCAGCCGATTGACCCATGATATTTAATAACACATTGACCCGACCGCGATGAGCCATACACATTACTATTTCATTTAATTTCTTCTCCCGGGCCTGTTTGACCAGTGCATTTAAAAGAGGAATTAAACTTTCACCACCTTCCAAAGAATAGCGAACTTGCCCTACATATTTCCTATCAAGGTATTTTTCTAGAGTTTCTGCTGCTACCAATTGCTGTAAAATATTTCTTTTCATTTCTTTATCAAAATCAATTTTACCCAATCGATGTTCTACATAATCTCGCAACCAATCTCGCTCCCGCTCATCTGAAATGCCACTGAATTGCACCCCAACGGAACTGCAATAAACTTTTCGTAAATGGTTATATATCTCTTTTAAAGTTGCTTGAGGTTTATCTAAAAAATTTCTTGTTGAAAATATTTCTTTAAAATCAGCTTCTGTTAGGCTATAATGATTTAATTTTAAGCGAGAATCTACTGGTTGATTACTACCTAGTGGATTAATCTTTGCGTTAAGATGACCAAATTGCCGATAAGCTTCGATTAATAAATCAACCGCTGTTTGCTTAACAGCTGTTACTGGTACTATACTCGGAGAAGCAATAAAAGTGTGCTGTCCTAATTCATGAAATTCTCTTTGATTACTTACATGTGAAATACCCAGTATTTCAGCAGTACCTTGTGATAAAGATTGAAAATAATTGCGCCATTCTTTATTAACACTATTGGAATCTCTAAGAAAATTTTCATAAAGGGTTTCAATGTAACTAGCGTTGTTATCAACTAAATAGGAACTTTTTTGAAATTGTTCCATCATGGTTTTTTTTTGCATAATATTTTATTTTCTCCTAAGCCAATATTTATTTTCCCTCTAAAGTTCTTTCAAGGGATAAGAGAGGAGATGATTTAACTAACTCATTACTTACCTTTGGTACTATACCTTTGATGACTACCTTTAATTTCATGATGACTACCTTTAATTTCACAGAGCATCTCCGTGCGAATTTGTCGAATTGCTTTTGCTGGATTAAGATTCTTTGGACACACAGTTGCACAATTCATAATAGTTCGACAACGAAAAACACTATATGGACCTTTCATTGCATTTAAGCGTTCTTTTTTATCAGTATCCCGATTATCGGCAATAAATCGATAAGACGATAACAATCCTGCGGGTCCAATAAATTTATGAGGATTCCACCAATAAGAAGGGCAAGAAGATGAACAGCAAGCGCATAAAATACATTCGTAGAGCCCATCTAATTTGGCGCGATCAGCAGGGAATTGTAACCGCTCCTTTTGTGGAGTTTCTTTATTGTTGATCAGGTAAGGTTTTACTTTTCTGTATTGAGCATAGAACTGCTCCATATCAACAATTAAATCACGAATAATAGGAAAAGCTGATAAAGGCCGTACTGTTACTCGATCCGGCAAGTTTTTCAATTGCGTTACACAAGCCAAACCATTTTTACCATTAATATTCATTCCATCCGATCCACATACTCCCTCCCCACACGAACGACGCAAGCCGATATTTGGATGCTTTTCACGAATGGCTTCTAAAGCATTGAGCAACATTTTCCCGGATATCTTAGAAACATCTAGCTGATAATCCTGCATATAAGGCTTTTTATCAGTTTCAGGATTAAAACGCATGATAGAAAACATCATAACTCGAGATTTTGTGTTCATACCTTCAATCTCTTACTTTGGGTAAAAATGGTTCCATTGCCTGAGGTTTCATATTAACAGGACGATATTCAATGCGCCCATTTTGAAAATAAACCGTATGTTTTAGCCAATTGACATCATCACGTTCTTTATAATCGTAACGGGAATGAGCTCCTCGGCTTTCTGTACGTTGCTTAGCAGAAACGGCCGTTGCAGAAGCTACTTTGATTAAATTATCAAGTTCTAGTGCTTCCACCCGTGAATTATTAAATCTCCAACTAGTGTCCATCAATTTTACTCGCTGTAATCGTTCTTGTAATTTTTCTAAGCGCTTTAATCCTTGCTCCATTTGTTTCTCATCTCGGAACACCCCAAAATCTTTTGACATAACCTTCGTTAATTCTTGACGAATTATTACTGGATTTTCGGTATTATCCACTTTTTCTAAACGTTTAAGACGAGCTAAAGCTTTATCAATATCATCAGGATTTTCAGCACGATGCCTTAATTCTGTTTTCAAGATTTCTTTCAAATACAAACCAATTGCTCGACCGAAAACAATCAAATCTAATAGGGAATTCGTTCCCAAGCGATTGGCTCCATGGACAGACACGCAAGCACACTCACCAGCAGCAAACATACCTTCCACTACTTGGTCATTACCACTTTCATCTATAGTTAGCGCTTGTCCATAAATAGTCGTAGGGATACCACCCATCATGTAATGACACGTGGGTAAAATCGGAACGGGTTCTTTAGTGATGTCGACGTTAGCAAATTTTTCTGAAAGCTCAATAATACCAGGTAAACGTTCTCGCAATACTTTTTCCCCTAAATGATTTAATTTCAATAAAACATGATCTTTTTTTGGACCTACACCATTCCCCCCCATAACTTCTTGCACAATAGAACGCGAAACAATATCACGACAATCAAGATCTTTTAAATTAGGTGAATAACGTTCCATGAACCTTTCACCCTCTTTATTAATCAAATATCCACCTTCACCACGAGCCCCTTCAGTAATCAAACACCCCACTCCGTAAATGCCCGTAGGATGAAATTGCCAAAATTCCATATCTTGTACAGGCAATCCAGCTCGAAGGGCCATTCCAATTCCATCTCCAGTATTTGTATAAGCGTTACTAGTAGTTTCGTAAATACGACCCGCACCTCCGGTTGCAAAAATAGTTCCTCGTGCCTTAAAAAAAACTAAATCACTTGTTGCTATATTCAGAGCAATTAAACCTACAATCCCACCCTTGATCCCCCGGACCAAGTCAAGCCCATACCATTCGTTAAAAAAGTGAGTTCCAGCTTCGATATTTTTTTGATAGAGCGTATGCAACATCGCATGACCCGTTCGATCTGCACAAGCGCAAGTACGACATGCAATTTCTTTTCCAAAATCGCGTGTATGTCCACCAAAAGGACGCTGATAAATACGACCATCCTCTAAGCGGGAAAAAGGGAGACCATAATGCTCTAATTCGTACACGGAAGTAGGCGCTTGTTCACACATGTATTGGATAGCATTCTGATCACCCAAATAATCAGAACCTTTTACGGTATCGTACATATGCCATATTGGTTTATCAGAAACTACATTTCCCAAAGCCGCTGCAATACCTCCTTGTGCAGATACAGTATGAGATCGAGTAGGAAAAACTTTTGAAATAACAGCCACCTTATATTCTTGTAACTGTGCCAGTTCTAATGCAGCACGCAATCCTGCACCACCTGCACCCACAATCAAAATATCATATTCTTGAACTTGGATGGAATTCATGTCTATTTCACCGTGCTATCCATAAAAATTCAATAGCCCATATAAAATAAGTAACTAATAACAAGCAAACAATTATCTCTAATGTTAATCGAGTTAATTTACTTTTTACATAATCGGTAAAAATTGTCCACATACCAATCCATGCATGCCATAGCACACTAAAAATTACTAGTAAAGTAAAAAATTTCATAGTCAAATGTGTAAATAAAAAATACCATTGTCTATAAGAAATGGGGTAATTGATAATCAGAAAAATGATGATAAAAATAGTATAAATACCGCTTAACAAAGCGGTGATTCGTTGTACAAGCCAGTCACGATAACCACGCCTGCTTATTTGATTTACCACCATATCCACACTCCTGCTAATATAATCACTATAAATGAAATTACGAAAACCATATAAGCCGTAATACGCCCCTCACGGAGGGACTCCCAGACACCAAGATCCATTATCAAGTGACGTATGCCAGCAAATAAATGAAACAAAGTGACAGAAACCATAATCCATACAGCAATTTTTAGCCAATGATTATGAATGAGTAATTGTTGCAAGTTCCAAAATGAGGTTTCTGATAGAGTAGATCGATGCAAGAGATAAAACATTAGAGGCATACATAAAAAAAGAATAAAGCCAGCAATCCGATGGCAAATCGATACAAGAGCCATCGGTGGAAAATGAAATTTAGTCAGATCAAGATTAATTGGTTGTTTAATACACATTTAATCACTCCATTTTAGCAATCTCTTTTAAATCAAGAGAATAGTGCTATAATGTTAGGCTACTTATTTTACGATTATAGCGACTTTCTCAAAAGAAGACAAACTGATCAAAAGAAGGCAACGTAAGATTTAATTACCTGAAGGAAAAAGTAGCTTCTTAAGTATTAATTCATAAAAAATTTTCTTATAATGGGTCAATCTTTGAAAATAAATTTAGAATTAATTATATTACTAAATTTATTGTCCGCTATGAGGAGTATTCCATGATTAGGTCTACAGCAAAACTCTCTTTTGGTAATCAATCTGCTGAATTTCCAATTCAATCTCCTGTCTTAGGTAAAGAGGCTATCAATATAAAAAATCTAAGTAAATTAGGTATTTATACTTTAGACGCTGGTTTTTATTCAACTGCCGTTTGTAAATCAAAAATTACTTTTATCGATGGTGAAAAAGGTGTTTTATTATATCGAGGTTATCCCATCAATCAACTAGCCGAATCATGTGACTACATGGAGGTTTGTTATTTACTTTTATATGGCGAGTTACCTAATAAACACCTAAAAGAAAAATTCATTCACTTTGTTAAAAACCACACTAATGTTTATGAACAAGTAACTCATTTTTTTAATGGCTTCCAACGTAATGCTCACCCAATGGCTATGTTACTTTCTACAGTTGGGGCGTTATCAGCGTTTTATCACGATGCTCTTGATATTAAAAATCCCAAACATCGAGAATTATCTGCTATTCGTTTAATAGCAAAAATGCCTACTCTTGCCGCAATGAGCTATAAATATTCAATAGGTCAAGCATTTATATATCCCCGTCAGGATATCTCCTATACTGAAAATTTTCTTCATATGATGTTTGGAACACCTTATGAAGAAAAGCTCCCAGATCCCATATTAGTTCGTGCAATAGAACGGATTTTTATATTGCACGCTGACCATGAACAAAATGCATCCACTACTACAGTCCGCGTGGTTGGCTCTACAGGTGCCAATCCTTTTGTTTGTATTTCAGCGGGAATTAGTGCTCTGTGGGGACCGGCACATGGTGGAGCTAATGAAGCTTGCCTTAATATGCTCCAAAAAATAGGCCATGAGAAAAATATTAATAAATACCTAAAAAAAGCAAAAGATAAAGATGATCCTTTCCGTTTAATGGGTTTCGGGCATCGTGTTTATAAAAACTATGATCCGCGAGCAAAAGTAATGCAGCAAACCTGCCATGAAGTTTTAAATCTAGTAAATAAACAAGACGAGACTCTATTTAAATTAGCAAGAAAACTTGAAAAAATTGCACTAGAAGATGACTATTTTATTAAAAAGAAACTTTATCCCAACGTGGATTTTTATTCGGGTCTTACTCTCAATGCTATTGGAATTCCGTCTAATATGTTTACAGTAATTTTTGCTTTATCGAGGACTGTTGGTTGGATTTCTCATTGGATGGAAATGATGAGTTCGGATCATCCACTTGCTCGTCCTCAGCAATTGTATATCGGTGAAAAAAATCGGGATGTAATTCCCTTAAATAAACGGGAATCATTAACTTATAACACTGATTAACTAACTCTTTCACACCACTTTTACGTAGTTTAATACAGACCTCACCTAACAATAAAATTTTAAATTTATCTACACCAGAAAAGTGCCCTCAGGACCCTCCAGATGGAATTGTAAGCTCAAATATTCTCTCTAAGTAAACCATATCGGGAAGCCATGAGAAAACTCATAAGGTTAGTAATGATATTTAATCAACGATTGCCATAATGTTAAGCATGCATATTTTAAAAAGAAACTTATACTCAACATCGCGAGTAAACTTTGAAACGTAAAAAAATTTTCCCTAAAAAAATGATATCGTGGAATCTTTCTTAAAAGCAGTCGTTGTTGTAAGTAGGGAATACTATATCTGAAAAAGAAATTAACTCTTGCTTGAATTTAAGCATCAAAAACCACCATACTTAAGTGTAAGCATGGACGTTAATTGTAAGTAACAAAGCTATTATAAAAATTACACAGTAAAGTTAAAATAATATTTTATACACAACCTGATATTCATGAGAGAAGTTATGAATTTCATTCTAATGAATATATCATCACACTGAAGTTAACTTGCCAAAAATTACTCATAACTCTAAACTCTAAATAGAGATAGATAATGAGGGAGATATGTAAAATGATACTGAACACTGAGATCTCCTTCTCAGAAAATTCTTTATTGACATATTTTATTTCTGAAGAGTTAATTACTCGATGTGTTTTATCTTGATTACTTGATTAATAGAGATACAATAATATTATATTATATATCGTAACAAGATAAGCTACCCACACCACAAGTACCCCCCCCTACATCAATCATCTACGAACCCTCTTCTACACAGAGGAGTTTTCATAACCTTTCGTCGTGTGCTCCCTAATTTAGTTCTCTCATTTATTAAGAGAAACATGATAAATAAACAAAGCATTACTAGCTGAATACTCTGTCAAAAATCCATTAATTCATTAATTCTAATATTCGTTACTCAAGAGTAATATAATATCTTAAAGCTAAAATTAAGTCCCAAGCACACTGAATTGGATGGATACATACAAAAAAAACAACTTACTCCTCTTTCTTAATTAACTTATAAGAATTAAAATCCTTCCTTTACAGCGGGATCAAGATTAATAATCTCTAAGAGATTAAAAGTTAAATATAATCATACTTCAGAAAATTTCTATCTAACGATAAAAGTTATATTTCAAAACAAACCTAATCATTATTATAATCTCACTAATTTCTCTTAGTAATCTATCCAAAAATTACTCTGAATAAAGAAAGCTGGTAGATTAAATCTCAGTATATATTTATTTAAGTATAAAAAGAACCCGCTAACTTTTTAATAAATTTTGATTAAAGGAAGTAACATTAACTCCTAACAAGACTGCAAAATTTAAGTTATAAAAAATTTGAAATTTATTATCTAAGATAAAAATTAAATTGCTAGTTACAGCAAGAATAATAAAGACTACTTGTATTGGCATGATATCAACCAAGGCAGTTTCAGGATTTTTATTACAGCAAACTTAACACCTACAAACTAAGGATTATAAAATCGATATCCCACTCCTACTTCACTACCCATCCGAATAAGCCTTTTGATAAAAATTAGTGGTTATAAATTTAAAAAATGTTAGGATGTTACTTGTATTTACATACATTCCTTTATAATTAAATCTTCCTATATAAATACTACTACCTAATCTACTAAATATAAAAATTATTCACAGCAGAAAAAATAGAACTCCAAGTCCACCTGCTAAGATCTTATGCGTGAAAAAATTACTCTCGAAGAGTATATAATATTATTAATATGTTAGATATCGTCGCATTTTAATGAACCTAACTCTTTTTATAAAGAAAAGACTTACTTCAAAAATCAATGGGCGAAAATAACAGAAAAACTTACGTTTATCACATAAAAATCTATTAATATCCTTCCAGGTATAGCACTTTGAATATAAGTGTCAAAAAACATTATATATGGAAGAAGGATGAATAAGAGGTCCAACCAATGTAGGTAGATTTTTTATAGTCATAGTAATTATGTTCCATAAAAAGACTCACACAACCTCCAAAATCTTCAACAATTTTCACCTAACTAGATGATAACCCTACAAAAAATTGTATATTTTTATTGTAAAATTGAAATTAATGAGGTTGCCACTACTGGAGGTACAATACCAGTAAATTGATTCAGAATGAATTTTACCATAATTAAGTAGAAAAATACTAATTTTCGTAAATATAGGTGTAAGACCGTAGTCTTACTGATCAAATCAGCGACCAAAGCACATGTAAAAGCTACGTTTATACTTAATTTGGCAATGATCTTAAGTAGCAAATTAAAAGTTCTTGATTCTTTATGCTAAAGAATTATTGTTTCCTTTTAAACTCTATCGTTACCCACTTGTGTTTCCCTACCTGGGGTAATCTCCTTGTCATCGAAATAATACTGAACTCCTACTAAAGTCACCCCCCCCCATTCTATTCCATAACCAAATTGTTCTATCTAGACATTAAAAATTTATAGCCTAACCAGCATAAACAGAAATTAAACACACAATTAACCTCTCTCCTTAAAATCCACTATAAATAGCACTAAATAAAATCTTAGACAGATAATGTCCATCGATTAGAAGAGAAAACTTCAAGACCACTAAAAAAGTTGAAAAGAAAAAATATTGAAAATACACTCCTTGTCATTCATTTTTGATAATAAACTCATCATAATAAGCTCATTGATTTAAATG
>NZ_NSHJ01000081.1 GCF_002871095.1 Coxiella-like endosymbiont | reverse complement strand
TGATAAATGAATTTATTGTGCAGAAGATTTTTATTATCGCTAAAAACAAAATTAAATAAATATAATTCGCTCTTAGTGTATTAGCTTACTTTTTAAGTATAAAAATTTTAAATAATGATAATAACTTGGCTATTTTAAATTTGTTAGAGTCTGATTTATTTACGCTGCAAATGTAATCTATTCTCCAAAAGTTGATGAGATACTCAACTCCAAAATTCTGGAGCTTACAGATCAGTACATTAGGAAGATTACTAATTATAAATCTTCCAGTTATGCAAGGTGTATTAAAATCCTTATATAAGTCAAATTAAAATATGCGATACTAACTTAGCTAGGTTTTAATCGATAAGATGTATTAAAATCAAAGCAAGTTAGCGATTATACTGCTAATAAGCACACAATAATAAAGACATAACTCTCAAAAAAGATTTATAAAATTTATTTACTTAGATATAGATTTTTTGTATGTGTTAGCTCAACATGTGGGATAATTCCCCTCTATCTCACATAGACTTATTGTATGAAACATGCGCAGAGATCACTCTCTTTTGATAAAGAGAAGTTTGTATAGCAAATGAAGACTACCCAAATAACAATATAAAAAGTATTGTCAAATGGGTTGTAAATTCGATTTTTATTTAAAAAATATATAAAGTTAGCGAAGCCTTGATTTTCAGATAAAAATTATTTAGAGTATCTTTAAATGCTCTCTTTTAAAGAGAAAGAGAGCCATGTTAATTAGTCGTAATCTTCAAAAAAGATTTAAACAACCAGCAGTATTCTAATCTTATTTGCTTATAGTTGCTTCAAATAAATAGTTTCGTGAAATAAATTTTTTAATAAAGTGATAATTTACTAATTAGTAAAAATTCAATGATTTAAAAGTAATTTTGTTAGTAAAAATTGCGTATATTCGTTAAGTTAAACTATCCCTCTTGGGAGATATGAGAGAGTTAGGGAATTAAAACCAAAAAGATGATGTGCTTAAATTTTCATACCTAGCTAGACTTACAAAAATTTCCACTCAAAACTTTAGTAGAGTATATTTTAACAACTTTGTGCAGCTACTCTCTATAACTTTATATTGTGTGGAGTTGATCAAGCCCGGCCCAAGGTAGAATTTAATCGTCTTTAAAGCACTTAATTAAATATTTAAGAAGATACTTTCTTCAAAGAGTATCCCAACTCCAGACAACTGTAACAAAAAGCTCATGAATCTTTTCTAAGATTTCGAGTAGTAATTATCTAAGCATGCCCATCGGGATCATTCATAGATAATTTCTTAAAATTAAATACAATGATTTTAAAATTACCAAAGTGGAATTATTGTTTAATTATTTTCTTTTAATCTTTTTAAGAAATTGCTTGATTAAGTTTTCAAAAGACTATTAAAATCTATTGGATTATTAAGACTAGGAATAATTCTTGCTAAGAAAGCACTTTTAATTTAGAACAAATTTTTAGCTGGTAGTAACTACCAGCTGGTAGTTTTTTTATTCAGAGAATGGTGTATAATCTTATTTATTTATTAATATTTCTCGATTTTGAAGTCCAGACTATTTTTCGTTTTTATTCATTTTTAAATATATTTTCATATTATAGATACTTTTATTTTCTCATTAAGGATCTCTTAGTACTGTAAGATATGTAAGAGTTTAAAAATTCTTGTATATTTATGTTTAGCGGCACTACTTATTAAGTGCTTTCTCATACTTTATAGCCGTTTTAGGTTAGTTGTATATTCTATGTAATAGACTCCATTATTGCATTTTAGAATCTAAATCCAGGTCATGTATACTTAATATTTCTATTAAGCAAAAGAGAAAACTAAATTTTACTTATTTTCTCTCGTGATTATATAAGTAGTTATGATGGAAATAGAAAAGATAAATACATAAAATTTTTAGGATTCTTAGGAAACTTAGGAGCCTCAAAAATTTTTATTTGATAACCTATCTAAAAATTTTAAGTTCTGTTTTCATTATTCAAATGACTGTCTAAAAGTTAACATAGTAAGAAAATGATTTTCCTTCGTATGCCCGATCAAATAGTATCTTTCTACATCTCAAATAATTCAGAGCTATATTTGTGGGGGGCTC
Organism: Coxiella-like endosymbiont; assembly: GCF_002871095.1. Lineage (GTDB taxonomy): Bacteria > Pseudomonadota > Gammaproteobacteria > Coxiellales > Coxiellaceae > Coxiella. The sequence continues at coordinate 14,071 of NZ_NSHJ01000081.1, read as the reverse complement.
ATCTGGTAAAATTAAACTCATGTTATTTTGTCAGTAAAGTAATGGTAAAAGGGCCTTTCAAGAGGTTATTCTATTAGTTCTATTAGTTCTATCTTATTATTCTCTGTCTCACTTAATAACCTACTATAAATTATATTTTATTGATATTTAATTAGTATTATTTTATTTAGTTAAATTATAGATTTAATTAGTAATCATTGATTGCGTACTTTTTTTATAATATTTAGGGGGTTGAAAAAGAAAAAAGTAGCAAAAATTAAGCTAAAAAATTAAATATTGTTATAACGATCAAGAAAAGAACAGTTAGAAAATGACTAGGTTATTTGCTCACTCAAAAAGATTCTAAATTAGCTATTTATAAAATGACTCTATTAGAATTATTGAGCAACAGATTTCGATTTTTTCATAGCGGTTTACTTAAAAAAGTATAGCTTTTTGAGCTCACTGAAGAAATAACTATAGAATTTTACTATAAAATTGTGACTATAAATAAAATAGTAATTCTTTTCCAAGTTGGAGGGACAAAAAATCACAAAAAAGATATAAAGACGACATGACCTGCTAATCTCTCATTAAATTTATAGAAGTAGAAGAATAAATAATAAAAGTGAAGAGGTTTAAAACATATTAAGAAAAAATACCCTAAACTCTAGATAAAAGTGAAAGACCAGTGATTGAAACAGTAGTCAGACTAAAGAAGTCTCCAGTTAAACAGATAACTGATGAAGATATTGGATTTAATGAATTTTAGTTGCTCTGTTTAAAGAGCAGTTCAATAAGAACCTCCTAAACTTCAAAAAGCTGCTAAAGGGCAATTTAAAATTTGCTTTTGTGAGATATATTTGTGTGTTGTTAAAAAATACAATCTTGCTTGGTGATTATTAGCACTAAAAAAACCTAGATAATGAATCTTGATTCTCTTGGCGAAAAAATTTTACCTCTCTTAACTAGAGAACAAAAGTTATAAAAATTTAATTGATATTACCACAGTGCGTCAAGAGAAAGGATAATTTATAAATTAAAGTATCGCTCCTTACGGGATTCGAACCCGTGTTACCGCCGTGAGAGGGCGGTGTCCTAAACCTCTAGACGAAAGGAGCGGGGTGACATAGAATAGATTGCCTAATTATAGGCTCTAAAAGATACAGAGTGCAATCGATGGCAACAGTTCATGTTTAAAGTAGCTAGTTGGGGTGCCTTAAAGGGGGTATTTCAAAACGAAAAAAAAGATCAACCCCATATCATTAAGCGTAAAAACCATTCGATTTCAGGTGATGAGATTAGTCCTAATGCTCTGAAGGTGCTTTATCAATTGAATCAAGCTGGATATGAAGCTTTTCTTGTTGGGGGGGGTGTACGAGATATGTTATTGGGTCTGCATCCCAAAGATTTTGATATTGTTACTAATGCTCGTCCACTTGAAATCCGAAAACTGTTCAGAAATAGCCGCCTTATTGGGCGGCGGTTTCGTCTAGTGCAGGTTTTTTTCCCTAGTGAAATTATTGAGGTATCTACGTTTCGTGCTAATGCAGAAGAATATTTGCAGGAAGAATCTTTGGATGAAAGAGATGAGAGCAAAGCAGCGAAACCACTTATGTTAGTTGATGATAATACTTATGGAACAATCGAAGAAGATGCATGGCGACGAGATTTCACCGTAAATGCTCTTTATTACGAGATTAGTAATTTTTCGGTAGTGGACTTCACGGGCGGGATGAAAGATTTGCAAAAAGGTCTAATTCGTATGATAGGTGATCCTACTCAGCGATATCACGAGGATCCGGTACGATTATTGCGAGCTGTACGATTAGCAGCAAAGCTTAATTTTAAAATCCATCCAGATACAGAAGAGCCGCTCCTCCGATTACATAACCTCTTATTTCATGTGCCCAGCACTCGTTTATTCACGGAATTATTAAAATTTTTTTTCAAAGGTTATGCATACCGTTCTTATCAATTATTAATGCGCACTAATTATATACAGGCGTTATTTCCAAAAATGGTTACTTTTTTAGAAAAAGATCGAAATTCTCATTATCGTAGTTTGATTAAACTTTCTTTAAAAGCTACTGATGAACGTTATTATAAAAATCAAACATTAAATCCAGGATTTTTACTGGCTATTTTCTTGTGGCCTGTAGTTCAAGGATTAATGGAGGAACATTTTAAAAAGAATAAGCGATTATTTTCTTCACTTTATCATGGGATCAATCAAGCTCTTTATTTGCAAACACAAACCTTAGCTATTCCACGTCGTTTAACAGCGATGATGCGTTCTGTTTGGCTATTGCAATATCATTTAGAGGGACGACGCCATAATCGTATTTATCGGATTGCTAACCAGCGTTTTTTTCGGGCAGCATTTGATTTTTTAGAATTGCGTGAACGTGCTGGTGAGCCGTTGACTGAAATTGTTTATTGGTGGCGTATTTTCCCTCATGGTAATTTGAAAAAGAGTCAGCAATTGATTAATGAATTAAAGGGGTTAAGATGACGATAGTTTATATTGGCATTGGTTCCAATCTTAATTCACCTATTCAACAAGTAAAAATAGCAATTACTAATTTATCAATCTTACCAGAAACTAAAATTTTAAATCAGTCTAGTTTTTATCAAAGCCATCCAATCGGTCCTCTAGATCAGCCAGATTATATTAATGCTGTTGTGGCTCTTGAAACTAAACTGTCCCCAGAAGCCCTTTTAAAAACACTTAAGGTATTGGAAGAAAATCAAGGACGTCAGCGTTCTGCTGTACGGTGGGCAGCTCGTGTCATTGATCTTGATATTTTATTGTATGGTAACGAGATAATTCGAACTAAGACACTCTCAATTCCTCATCTTCAACTTAAAATGCGAGAATTTGTGCTTTATCCTTTAGCTGAAATTGCAAAAAGATTAGTTTTGCCGACGACAGGTGAGTCTATCTTAGTTTTGAAAGAACAGTGTCCTCCAAAAGAGATTAAGAGATTAATACCTTGCGTCGGTGATCTATCCTAAGATTTCGGTTAATATCAGATTTAAGAACATAGCTTGGTAAGTTAAAGTTAAGTTACTATTATACTTGTCATTAAAATTAGTAGGACATGTAATGAAAGCAGTGGCTGTTTATCCAGGTACGTTTGATCCCTTAACGAAGGGCCATGTCGACATTGTTGAGCGTGCTATACTTCTGTTCGAAAAAATTATTGTAGCTTGTGCTTCGACTAGTCGTAAAAAACCTTATTTATCTTTAGCTGAACGAATAGGTTTGATCAAAGAAGTGTTTGCTGATCTGATTAATATAGAGGTGGTGCCACTCGAAGGATTGTTGGTTGATTTTGCGAAGCAGCACAATGCAAAGATTATCTTACGTGGTCTTCGTACCGTTTCTGATTTCGATTATGAATTTCGATTGGCACATATAAACCATTATTTATCACCAGAAATTCAAACTATTTTTTTACCGGCTAAAGAAAATTATAGTCATATTTCCGGAACCTTAGTGAGAGAAATTGTTGAATTAGGTGGTGATATATCTCTTTTTGTACCTCCACTTTTTGCTCAACGATTAGTAAAAAGAAAGAAAATATAATTAATTTATGGCGTTAAAAATTATAGAAGAATGCATTAATTGTGATGTCTGCGAACCTGAGTGTCCGAATGATGCTATCTCTATGGGAGAATTAATTTATGAAATTGATCCTAATCGATGTACCGAATGTGTAGGGCATTTCGATGAACCCCAATGCTGCCAGGTGTGTCCGGTGGATTGTATCTCTATAGGAATTTCAGAATCTCAACAAGTTTTAATGAAAAGGTATCAGCGATTACAAATAAGAAAAAATAAGATGTAGATTCCACGGCTTTTCTACCTCTTGAAATCTTGAAATCTAAAAAATTTTATTTAGGTATTTTCTTTTCTTTAAAGACTACATGGATTCCGTATTTGCCTGTTTCAGGATTCCAAGCTCGAGGATCAAATTTTTTGATTTTTAATTTTTCTGGAGTATTTCGTTTATTTTTTATGGTTGTGTAATACGTATCCGTTGGTTTACCTGCTTTAGTTTTACCAGTTGACTGGAGCATTATTTTTTCACGAGGACTGACGGCCATGGATGCATCCTTAATTTACTTTACTTATTTTTTTCGTTCATGGATTTTTTTAAGTACTCTTTCAATACCTAACTTATCAATAATTCGCATTCCATGAGTCGATACTTTTAGGGTTATAAAGCGTTGCTGCTCCGGCAGCCAAAATCGACGTTTTTTTAAATTGGGTAAAAAACGGCGCTTGGTTTTATTGTTTGCATGGGAAACGTTATTCCCAGTTTGTGGGCGCTTCCCAGTAACTTGGCATATTTTTGCCATGATAGTATTCTCCTAAATAATATCAAGAAGGTGTGATTTATACCAGAAATTTTGAATCAGTACAAGCGCAAAGGAAGAATAGTCGGGGGGGGGTCTACATTCCCTAGACCGTATCTTCATATCTTCCTAGATATGAGTATATTAATTCACCTAATTTAGAGTGAGAAGGATATCTCCTCAAGGAATGAAAAAATTAGAGTCCTCAGTCGCAATGTTTTTTTAAGATTTACTGTAACAACAACATAATTGACTTGGCTCTGGAATCCCTAAATAGTGATTATTAAAACATGATTAAAGCAGTGTTGTTATGAATTAGAATTCTCGTTTAATAATTTCGCGAGAATAAATAAAGGCTTTATTAATTAATTAAGCTATAGAATATTTTTTTGAACTGAATAATTTGATGTCGGTTGTCTAGCGAAAAGGTAGGTAAATTTCGTTTTCATAATTACGCAATTGAGTAGAACGGAAACGTTAGAGATTTTAACGTTAGAAATCTTGCATTCAGAGTAGAGTACTTTTGCATCTTAATGATTCTTAAAGATAGCGAAGTTGTATTTCTGCAGTGGCTTTGCGAGAGTTTAGTAGTAAATTACTTCTTATATCCATCGTAGGTTAGAAAATACTTTAAAATGAATATTTAAAAGATTTTTCAGATTTTCTGAGAATGAGTAAGTCTATTCAACGTACTACCTCAATAGTACGAAAATTATAGAAATCTTTTTAAATACTTAGAGAAATGTATTTGGCTTCCGAAAAACTGTGAGTGTTTCTTCCCCCCAAGAGAGTTTTTTTGGTCGTTCCTCGGATGGGCATTGGAAATTGGTATACCTGTCAGTATACAGAGCGTCAGTGGAGTGGTAATACAGCGGGGATAAAAGCAGAAGAGTCCAAGGAGAAAATTCCCTTAACTCTTTCTTGTCAGCCAAGAACTTCAGGAAAGCATTGGAATGGCTTGTTTACTACGAGAATAACGGGTACATTTTATCTTTTCACGGAGATATAAGATTGTATTCAGTTCAAATAAAAATTTTAGATAAACGTTTGGGGAATCAGGTACCATTACCGGCTTATATAACGGCAGGTTCTGCAGGTCTTGATCTCCGGTCCTGTATTGATGCTCCGCTTGAAATGCACCCTGAGGAAACCCGACTAATTAGTACTGGGTTAGCAATTCATTTACGGGATCCTAATGTAGCAGCTGCTATATTACCCCGTTCCGGATTAGGGCATAAACATGGAATTGTATTAGGAAATCTTGTTGGTTTAATTGATTCTGATTATCAAGGTCCATTAATAATATCTTGCTGGAATCGTGGTAAAGTTTCCTATACTATTCAGCCTGGAGAGAGGATTGCGCAATTAGTGATTCTTCCCATTCTAAAAGCACAATTTGAAGTGGTTGAAGAGTTTGAGAATAGTGAACGAGGCGTAGGCGGATTTGGAAACTCCGGTCGACATTAATTCAGAACCTAAGTTGCTTGAGTCTACTATTCCAGCAGATCTTTTTCGAGCTTATGACATTCGGGGTCCAGTCGGTCTAGCAGGACTTAATGCTGATATTGCTTATCTTATTGGGTTAGCTATTGGTAGTAGAACGCGAGAACTGGGACAAAAAACCATCGTTGTGGGTCGTGATGGACGGTTATCCGGTTCTCAGTTAACAGCAGCTTTAGTTAGAGGACTTTGTAAAACCGGCCTTACTGTTCTTAATGTTGGGATAGTACCTACTCCACTTGTATATTTTAGTACTAATCAATTAGAAACGAATTCAGGAGTGATGGTTACTGCGAGCCATAACCCAGGACATCACAACGGTTTTAAAATTGTATTGGATGGGAAAACTTTAACGAGCCAGGGAATCACTGCTCTACGTAAACGGGTTCAAGAACGAGATTTTGTGAAGAGCGCAGTAGGCAAGCAAATTAATGTCGTCGATATTGTTCAAGATTATAAAAACTTTATTTTAAAACAAATCCAATTAAAGCGTCGTTTAAAATTAGTGGTTGATTGTGGTAATGGAGTGGCTGGAAAAATTGCTCCTGATTTGTATCGAAAATTAGGTTGTGAGGTAATAGAACTCTTTTGTGAGGTGGATGGTCGGTTTCCTAATCATCATCCAGATCCCACAATGCCTGAAAATTTAAGTGATTTAATCGATATGGTAAAAAAGACTGCATCAGATATAGGTTTAGCTTTTGATGGTGATGGTGATCGTTTAGGAGTGGTTACGAATAAGGGTGAAATTATTTGGCCTGATCGACAAATGATGATTTTTTCAATGGACTTACTTTCACGCTTACCTGGTTCAGATATTATTTTTGATGTTAAATGTTCTCGTCACTTGCCTGAAATTATTAAAAAACATGGTGGAAACCCGATTATGTGGTGTACAGGACATTCGGTTTTGAAAGCTAAATTATTTGAAATAAATGCACTTTTAGCAGGTGAAATGAGTGGGCATATCTTTTTTAAAGATGAATGGTTTGGTTTTGATGATGGTATTTATGTAGGGGCAAGGTTATTGCGTATTATTTCACAACAAGATAAATCAGCGAGTGAAATATTTGCAAGTTTACCTAACAGTATAAATACACCCGAATTAAAATTGCCTATGGCTGAAGAAAAAAAATCAATTTTTATGCAGAAATTTATTCAGAAAGCAGATTTTGGTGATGCAAAATTGATTACCCTAGATGGATTAAGGGTAGAATTTCAGAACAGATGGGGTTTAATTAGACCTTCTAATACCTCGCCATATTTAATCTTCCGTTTTGAAGCAGATACAGAATTTGAATTAAAGCGTATTCAAGATATTTTTAAAGCAGAATTACTCAATGTAGATAATACTTTAAGACTACCTTTCTAAGCATCCCAATTTTCGGGATTTTGATTCCAAGCTAATGCTTTTTGTCTTTCTTCTTCAGTGATATACCCTTCAACAACGGCAACATTGATCAATGTCTTGAAATCAGAAAGAGTATAATAGTTAAGGCGAGCGTTTGCAAAATTTTGTTGTGTACTAGATAATTGGTAAGAGAAAATAGCAATACAATCTTGAACAGTGGCAAATTGGCAAAGTGCACAGCTAGCAGCGATAGCACTTTTCCCAATACTAATTAAATCTTCGACCACCAGTACCTTTTGCCCTTGCTCCAAATTACCCTCAATTTGATTTTGTTTTCCATAAATTTTTGCTTTGTCTCTTACATATACCATTGGTAAGTTTAATCGATCCGCAATCCAAGCTGCATGAGGTATTCCTGCTGTAGCAGTACCTGCTATAACATCGAATTGTAAATGTTTTTCTTCAATTAACTGTAATAAAGCATCTATAACTCTTTTGCGTTTTTTTGGGTAAGAAATGATTAAACGGTTATCACAATAAATAGGAGATAGTAGTCCCGAAGAATAACGATAAGGTTTTTGTAAATTTAAAGTAACAGCCTTGATGTCTAGTAGTATTTTTGCTATTTCTGTAGCTTGATTCATAAGATGCCTGTTTATTTTTTATTTTTCCTTAGGGAAAAAGCAGATAAATATATGATCATTTTAATTTAAATATTAAATTGAGTAAACAAGAGCTCTTCTCTATGCGTATTATCACTTTAAATGTTAATGGTATCCGTTCCGCTGCTAGTAAAGGATTTTTTGAGTGGCTTCAGACCCAGAAGGCTCAGGTAATTTGTCTTCAAGAAATAAAGGCTTCTCTCGATATCACCAAGGGAGATCAATTTCATCCCGAAGGGTATTATTGCTATTATCATAATGCTCAAAAAAGTGGTTACAGTGGAGTCGGAATTTTTTGTGGTGAGAAACCAAAACGAGTAGTAAGATATTTAGGTTGGGAACAGGCTGATAAAGAAGGACGTTACATTCAAGTAGATTTTAATGCTTTAAGTATAGCCTCATTATATATGCCATCTGGCACAACAGGAAAGCAAAGACAAAAAATTAAGTTCGAATTTATGAAATATTATATGAAACGATTAAAACATATACGTCGTGAAAAACGTTCTTTTATTATTTGTGGTGATTGGAATATTGTACATAAAAAAATTGATATTAAAAATTTTAAAAGTAATCAGAAAAATTCTGGTTGTCTCCCCGAAGAGCGTGCCTGGATAGATGAAATATTTACTAAATTAGGAATGGTAGATGCTTTTCGTGTTCTTAGTAAAGAGCCGGATCAATATACTTGGTGGTCAAGTCGTGGGCATGCGTGGGAGAAAAATGTTGGGTGGCGTATTGATTATCAAGTCATTACTCCAGATTTAAAAGATTGTGTGAAATCAGTTAATATTTATAAAGTACAACGATTTTCTGATCATGCTCCCCTGATTATTGATTACGATTATTAATTGTTTTAAATAATTTTTTGGGGTAAAGCCGGTTATTGGCTTATACTGAGCCTTTAATTATTCATTTTTATTCTATCCATCCCATCGATCCAATGTACAATGCTAGCTTCAATAGGCTGTCCAAAAAAAAATTTACCGATGTGAACAAATCTTTTTGGAGAGTCGGTGACTAGAAAAGTCAGCTGAGGAGTATGCGTAGTATTTTCTAAATTCATTTTTTGAGTAATAGATTTGACTGCCATTGCAGTTGCCTTTGCTGCATTAATAATATTAATTTCGCTGCCTAAAATTTTAGTTAAGGATTCAATAAAAACAGGAAAATGAGTACATCCTAAAATAATAGAATCACATTGGCGATGATCATTAATAATCGGTTCTAAATATTGTTTTGCAACAAGTGTCGTAATTTCGTTGTTAATACAACCCTCCTCCGCCAACGCTACAAATAGGCCACAGGTTTGAGTAGTAATTTGAATCTTAGGGTTTAATGTAAGAATTGTTTTTTGGTAAATTCCGGACTGAATAGTAGTTTCAGTAGCAAGTAGAGCCACTCTATTATTCTTGGTAGTCCTAATAGCTGCCCGTGCTCCTGGTTCGATAACGCCGATAATTGGAATATTAGGAAATTGCATTTTAAGAAATGGAAGTGTCGTCGTGGAGGCTGTATTGCAAGCTACGACTAATAATTTAATGCCTTGAGTGACGAGAAGGGATGCCATTTGAACGGCATAACGTATAACTGTTTCGCGACTTTTGGTACCGTAGGGCAACCGTGCGGTATCGCCCAAATAAATAAAAGATTCATCAGGTAAATGGTTAACAAGTTCGCGTAAGACTGTGAGTCCCCCCATCCCTGAATCGAAGACACCAATAGGGAGTTGATTCCTTGTGATATACTTTTCCACTAGCTTTCCTTTAAAGCTTCTTGTTGTTTTTCTATAATATTTTTAATTCCTTGGTGTGCAAGATTAAGCAACGCGTTTAATTCTTGGAGATGGAAAGCATCTTTTTCTGCAGCACCTTGAATTTCAATAAAAGCATCATGCTCGGTCATTACGATATTCATATCCGTATCAGCATTTGAATCTTCAGCATAATCAAGATCTAAAACAAGTATACCATTATAAATTCCAACAGAAACAGCTGCGACTAAATGTTTAAGAGGGTCTTTTTGTAAGAGACCCTTTCTCTGTAAATATCGCAAGGCTTGTACCATAGTGACGCACCCCCCATTAATAGCTGCCGTTCGAGTTCCACCATCTGCCTGAATAACATCACAATCGAGAGTGATGGTGTAAGGATTTAGTAATTTTAAATCAAGAGCGGCACGTAAGGAACGGCCAATTAATCGTTGGATTTCTACTGTTCGCCCACCTTGTTTACCACGTACAGCTTCACGTTCCGTACGAGTATGGGTAGAGCGAGGTAACATTCCATATTCAGCAGTTAACCACCCTTGATCGCTATTTTTAAGAAAACGGGGAACGCCTTCAACGATACTGGCAGTACAGATTACTTTGGTCTCTCCCATCTCCACAAGAACAGAACCTTCGGCATAAGGAGTAAACTGAGTAGTGAAGGAAAGGGAGCGTAACTCATTCGTTGCTCGTTTGCTTGGGCGCATGATGACACCTCTTAATTTGTTTTTTTATGAATTTGAGAGGTTTATATACCATACTATTGTTTATTAAATAAACAAGGAAAAAATTATCTAGTTAAAATTTAAAAAAAATCTCTTCTCAAATTTAAACCATATTGAGTGATTTCTATGTTATTAGGTGCCCATCTCGTTAATACCTGATTAAAATTTTGTATAGTTAGCAGGGTGAGTACTTTTGTAAAGTGTTTTTATGAACACTAACTAAGGGGGGATTAATGTGAGCAATTTAAATTGTAGCTCACCGTTATTTAGAAATTACTTTTCGTATGCAATATTTTATGCTTTTGAACATCCTTGTGAAAAATTATTTAAGTCGCGATAAAATAAAAAGCAAATATTATAATTTTAACCAGCTAAAAAACTTTTTTGAAGTTAGGATTAATAAGGCCCGTACGAAACGGTTAGCCAAGGTTAGTTAGGGTGAAAGTCGTCGTTTTTAGGTTATTCTCTTAGCCAATCGTTAACACAATAGATGTATTAGTGTGGCCCGGAATATTACAAACAAAAAACAAAGTAGATATCATAAAAACGGCTATTTTAGATCTAAAAAATAGTACCTTAAATGAATAATATATGAGGGTGGTGCATCAGAGAAAAGCTAAGGCAATTCAACTTCTCTTAAAGGATCGTTTTAAAATTAGTAAAAATTAATTTTTTCATTAAAAATAATATATACCTATTTTACTAAATAGTATAGCTGTGTAAGTTAAAGAATGATAGTTCGCTTTGAAGAATTAGGTATTACGTTTAGATAAAGAATGTTTGAGAGTAAGGGATTTTGTAGTTAGCTTAGAGTATAGAGGTTACTGAACCACTTTAACGCTTAGAGAGGGATATTAATTGAAGTTACAAGGGTACTTAATCACGCTGAAATAGTGGGATGCTGATTAGATTTTTTGATGTAGAAATGAGATCCACAAGGAAACACTTTAGAAAATAAATGAATCAATGGCAGTATTTTTTATATAAGTAGTCATTGAACTAAAAGTTCAGATTGCACAAATGTACAAATAGGTACAAGATTTTGAATAAAAGACATAAAGCGAATCTTTTTGTGATATCAGCTCCTTCTGGAGCAGGGAAAACGAGTTTGGTTCGTGCCTTAGTAAACAAATTGGATGGAATAAAAATTTCCGTTTCTTATACTACTCGACCGTTGCGCCCCAGTGATCAGGAAGGTGTAGATTATTTTTTTGTTTATAAAGATCGATTTCAGAACATGATAAAAGATAATGCTTTTTTAGAGTATGCTACGATTTATAAATACCATTATGGAACTGTCCGTGAATGGGTTTTCGAGCAATTAAGAGTGGGGGAGGATGTTTTATTAGAAATTGATTGGCAGGGGGCTCGACAAATACGAAAATTATTTCCGCCTGCACTTACTATTTTTATCCTACCTCCCTCTTTACAGGCTTTGCGAGAACGCCTGATTAAGCGACGCCAAGATGAAAGTATTGTTATTGAACAACGGTTTGCAATGGCTCGCGAAGAGATAACTTATTATACAGAATTTGATTATATTGTAGTTAATGATAATTTTAATCAAGCAGTCCAAAATCTAGTCCACATAGTTAATGCTAAACGATTACAGCGAGATGTACAGGAGGAAAAGCTAGCAGGGTTTCTAGTAGAGCTATTAAAAAAGTAGTAAAATAATTCTTTTTAGTAACGGTTAAATATTAAAAACAATTAAATAATTTTTTAAACAAAGAGGTCTCTCTATGGCACGTGTAACCATTGAAGATTGCCTTCAATACGTTGGAAATCGATTTGATCTGGTCTTAAAAGCAGCAAAGCGAGCACATATACTAGAATTAGGTGGAGCTGATCCTATGGTTCCACGAGATAATGATAAGCCTACCGTTATTGCACTTAGGGAAATTGCCCTTGGATACGATATCACACAAGATATTGTTGAAGTCCCAGCAGAAAAGAAGAAGTAAAGAACTAACAATATTTTTTCTTTCACAAGTCGTGTATTCGATTCACATCTCAGAGAAGATGGCTAAGGTGAGATTTATCTATTTTGGATAAGGAATAGAAAGCACTTCTTAAGCTTCTCTTAAAAAGATACGATGTAATGTAAGCTCGGTTATATTTAAACGATGAAAAACTCGATTTTCTATCCACCGAGCTTATTTAATGACTCAGAAGGCTCATCGTAGTCAAAAACGCTAAAACAAGATGAAGCCTACTTATATATATTATATTACTTGTCTCGTGGCTGTCATCTGTATTTTAGCTAAAATAAAAATAGATGATCAAATCATTATGGCGACTTTATTATATGACGGTATCGAAGGACACGCTTATCAAAAAAAAACAATTTCTGAAAGCTTTGAGAGAAGTAGTTGCTGAACTTGTCGATGGCTAATAAATTTAACTTAAGTTGAATTTATTAGCCATATTGAAGCCTAAACATTGAAGCCTAAGCAGAAAATTTTTAAACAATAATTTTTAAACAATAATTTTAATTATGGCGGATGATATTTGTATAATTATCATTAAATTACTAGATCGTTTAGATAAGATGCGTACTCTAAATGTACTGCATTTACAAAAATAAAAATGGATTTTGCTCACGAGAAACCTTAAGTATTTTTGCTTTACTTGCTAAATGACTTGGGATTTCTGAAGTTTCAGTTAAATTAGAAGAGCTAGGATTTGCTGCACTTTACCGAAAGGCTTATCGAGTTTTGAAAGATACTATTTAAAAAGCTCTGGGAGGGGGTAATTAAAAAATAATTGATTTAATTAAAAAAAATCTAGATGAAGGTTTAAGGTGAAGTAATTTGTCTTCATAATGGGTCAGGAAAATATTTATATAGTATTTATTAGAAAGTGGGATACTAAACATATTCCCTTTAATGAAATTATGGATATCTATGCTGAATATAGATGCTTTTAGAATTATTATGGATGACCTTGATTCCTGTGATGGTGTATTAGGAATTCTTTATGGATTGTTTAAACCTGTACCAGAGTATTTTAAAGATTATATTACTTTTCTAAAAAAAAATCAAATGGTTATCAATGTTTTATACCATGTGTTTAGGGCCCTATGGTTTGGTTATTTAAGTACAAATTTGTCTTTGAAAATGTGATTGAATGGCAACTAAAAATATTATTGTAAGGTATTGGCTTTACAAAAAAACTGATACTTCTCTTACTGAATGACAAATATGTGTTAAAGCTTGGATAAAGAATTTATTGGAATTGCAGAAAGATGCCCTATATTTTTTCGCATTTATAGAAAATATAAAAATACATTTATTTTGTGTAGCAATATATCTCTTGATTTCACGGGAAGATATTATGGAATTGTCAAATGGTACTATTGCAATTGATTTTGTTTATGCTATTCATATAAATTTTGGGAGAAAAATCATTATTGCGTGCTGTGAAAATTGATCAACATATAGCTCCTTTATAGATATAGAATAAAGTATCTAGACTCGATTTACCAATGGGCAAACATCTAGAAATAATCATTTCAAAATTGGGCCGACCTAATCCTGCATGGTTAGACTTTGTAGTAATCAAGATAAAGGGTAAAGTAGTAATCGCGGGCTCTTATACACATCTGACGCTGCCGACGAGCTACACGGCGGAGATCTCGGTCGTGGCCCACGATGTAAAAAACAAACTACAGTGTCTGCGATCTCTGAGTTTGTCTGCTACCATGTTAGCTAAACAGTTC
>NZ_NSHJ01000080.1 GCF_002871095.1 Coxiella-like endosymbiont | reverse complement strand
CCTAGAAAATTATTTTCGATAGATTATTTTTAATATACTGATTGTTAAATGTTTTTAACACGGAAAGTTAAAATATAAAAAATTATTCATTACTAAAATATTCAACGAAAATTACGTTTTTTAAAGTTTTAAATTGTAACTTATAATAATTGATAATTTTTGTCTTAACACAATATTACATTTAGCACTTATTATTTTCGTGCCCATATTCAGTATAAAAATAAATATATTTAAGTATAAAAAAGTATTTAAAATTTATTAACCAGAAATTTTTTATCGTTTAGCTGAGAAAAATATCGATTTATTTAGATGGTTTTGAGTCCGTCATCAATTTTATTTTTGAGATTTTATTCGCTAATTTGATCAATTGATTCGCCATACAAACTACTACTTCACGACCTCTTTACTAAAAAGAGGCTAGTGTTTACAAAATAACAATTAAAGAGGCTTCAATATAATTGAAGTATTGTTAAAAGATAAGTAAAATTCTTATAAATTATTATTGCTATAAATGGGATATTATTTTTTTATGAAGATATACTGGAATTATTAAATTTAGATAAAATCATATGCAAAAAGAGATCCTCATATTTCCGGTATATTGAGAAGGTGATTTTATCGCACAACGATATGAGACCTTTCATACTCCGCTTAATCACTTATGTTAAATTATTATATTTATAGAAAAAAACTTGTTTAATGCGATCTATTCTTAATACAACAATAGGGGTAGGTGTACATGAATTCATCACTATCATAAATTCATCACTAATAATAGTATAGATACAAGTATCACTATGTCTATATCCTATAATATAGATATAGGATATAGATATAAGCATCATTCAGCACAATTAGAACAAGCCATGTTCCTAATTCACAGTAATAAATCAGCTATCTAAGTTTTGAATCGTTACTCAATTGGCTTTAAGCAAAGTGAGTTATAACTCACTTATTCAGTATGAACAATAAGTATAAAAGTGTAATTCTTGTTACCTCTAAAAAATTTAGGTGAGGGTAGATGGCTGTCTTTACAATATGTTTTAAACACTTTGTGTAAATGTTGACTGGCATTTTTTTAAATTATTTTAAGAAAAAACTTTTAAAAAAATAGTTAAATATCAATACGTGCACAGACCTGCTTTATGGCATCGATAGTAATGTCTTTTAATTCTTCAATTACGGAGTACTCAATATTGAGTGGTGGCAACCAATAAATAGTATTTCCTAGAGGACGTAGTAAGGCACCTAATTTTATGGCTTCTTTATAGATCTCATACCCCAGTTGAGGACAAGCAGGATGATAACGTAAATCGGCTGCTACTATGGCGCCAATGTTTCGGATATTCATTAATTGACCTGTTTTTTCAGAAACAATATTCATATTTTTATGTAAAATTTCACTAAGAGAAGCGGCTTTTTCACATAGATTTTCTTTATAAATAGTTCGTAAGGTAGCGAGGGCAACGCTAGCTCCTAATGCGTTTCCTGAATAAGTATGGGAGTGGAGAAAAGCTTTTCCAGTTTGATAATCGTCGTAAAAATAGTTATACATTTCCTCATGCGTTAAAACTGCACTGAAAGGCAACCAACCTGAAGTAAGACCTTTTGACAGACAGACAAAGTCGGGGATAATTTGAGCGTGTTCGCAGGCTAACATCTTTCCAGTTCGTCCTATACCCGTCATTATTTCGTCTGCAATTAAATGAATATTATGTGTTTTAGTCCATTTAGAGAGTCGGGCTAAAAAATCTTGGCTATAAATTTTCATGCCAGCTGCTCCCTGAACAATGGGTTCAACGATAACAGCTGTAGTGCTTTCCACATAGGGTTCAAGTAAATGTTCAATCACGTTCCATTGCTGGGTGCAATCATTCCATTCATCAACGGTAATATTAGACACGTAAGGAATCTCAGTAATCAGAAAAGGTTCAAATAACATGGCTGTATAGGGAGATCGATAGAGCCCAAGATCACTCACACTAAGAGCACCTGCAGTTTCTCCATGATAACTATTTTTTAAAGTAATAAACTTTGTGCGTTTTTGATTGCCAGTAATAGTCCTTGAGTGTAGGCTCATTTTCATTGCCACTTCAACAGCACAAGAGCCATCTCCTGTATAAAACACTTTACTTAGGAAGGGTATCAGTGTAGCTAATTGCTGAGAGAGTTTGACGATAACTTCATTAGTTGTATTTGCTAAAATAACATGTTCAAATTTTTCTAGTTGTTGTATTAAAGCTGTTTTTAACGATGGATGGTTGTGCCCCAATGATTTACACCACCAACTAGAAATAGCGTCAATTAATTTTTTACCATTTTGAAGCTCAATGTGACTACCCGAAGCGCTTTTAATCACTAATGGCTTAAATGCTTCGTAATCTTTCATTTGTGAACAAGGATGCCAGATATGTTTAAGATCTAGTAATTGAAGAGATTCCATATTTTTAACTCATTCATTATTTTGGGTTAGTTGACTAATTTGAAAGACTATTATAAACTTTTTATCTTCAACAATAAAAAAGGTTGTTTATATGCAAAAAGAAGCTTGGAGTAAAGAGTCTATCTCTCATTTATTTGAGTTGCCATTTTTTGAACTGCTTTTTAAAGCTTACAGTGTGCATCGAGCGAATTTTGATATCAAAGAAATGGAATTTTGCACTTTATCAAGTATAAAAACTGGAACTTGTCCGGAAGATTGTGCTTATTGTACTCAAAGTGGTCATTATAAAACTGACCTTAAGCGAGAAAAATTAATTGATATTAATTCGGTTATTGAACAAGCTAAATTAGCTAAAAAAAATGGTGCTCAACGGTTTTGCATGGGTGCAGCTTGGCGTAGCCCACCAAAAAAAGAGCTGCCAAAGGTCCTTGAAATGATTAAAGAAGTTAAAGCATTAGGCTTAGAGACCTGCGTAACGTTGGGAATGCTTGATAAAGATCAAGCCCATTCTTTAAAAGAAGCCGGCTTGGATTTTTATAACCATAATTTAGATACTTCTTCTAATTTTTATCAAAAAATTATTACTACTCGGACTTATCAAGATCGAATCGATACTTTAAACAATGTAAGAGAGGCGGGGATTAATATTTGTTGTGGTGGTATTTTGGGAATGGGGGAATCACGAGAAGATCGAATTGAATTATTATTACAACTTAATCAACTGCCCGAGCCCCCAAGAAGTATTCCATTTAATCAGCTCATTCCTATGAAAGGTACACCTTTAGAAAAGGCAGAACCGTTAGATTCCTTCGAATTTATAAAAACCATTGCTGTAGCTCGACTTATATTTCCTAAATCAATAATTCGATTATCTGCGGGACGTGAAGCAATGACTGATGAATTACAAGCTTGGTGCTTTATGGCTGGAGCAAATTCAATTTTTTCTGGGGATAAATTATTAACAGCAAAAAATCCAGGACAAGATCGTGATTTTCATTTACTAAATCGATTAGGTGTTAAGATTCCTTTTCAAGCACAAGTGTAGCTTGTGCTCTGCTTATGCTAGTTGCTAAATTGAAAAACAAACTAGATCGATATATAGCAAATTCACTTGTAAGAAACCGTTTTGTTATTACAGAACGAGCACACAATAATGTGATCAAAGTTAATAATCAGTATTGTATTAATTTTTGTAATAATGATTATTTAGGTTTGGCCAATCATCCAGCAGTAAAAGAAACTTTTATTGAAGCAATTCAACTCTATGGAACTGGAAGCACTTCTTCAGCAATGGTATCAGGGTATTATAAACCTCAAGAAAAATTAGAAGAAAAATTTGCTGAGTTTTTAGTTCGAGATCAAGCAATTTTATTTAATTCAGGGTATATGGCAAATTTAGGAGTTATTACTTCTTTAGCAGCGCGTAAGGATGTTATCCTTTCAGATAAGTTTTGTCACGCTTCTTTACTGGATGCTATTCAATTATCAAAGGCTCAGTATTCTCGTTTTAGACATAATGATTTAAAACATTTCAATTATCTATTACATTTAAAAAAACCTAATATTCTAATTACAGAAGGTATTTTTAGTATGGAAGGTGATTTTTCACCTTTACAGGCTATGAATCAGTGTATTAATGGAAAAAATATTTTATTTGTTCTAGATGATGCTCATGGTATTGGAGTTTTAGGGAAAAATGGAGGAGGAAGTTGCGAAAAGTGGGGATTGACTCAATTAGAAATTCCCTGCCTTATAACTCCTTTAGGAAAAGCATTTGGTAGTTCGGGTGCTATTGTTTCGGGTAGAAAAGATCTTCTAGAAAGTATTTTACAATTTTCTAAAAGTTATCGTACTACTACTGCTTTACCACCCGCTCTTTGTATGGCTGCTTTAAAATCGTTAGAAATTGTGCAAATGGAATATTGGCGGCGAGAACGACTCAATGAACTAATTCATTTTTTTATACAACAAGCAGAAAATAGAGGTCTTAAGTTAATATCTAAGGATGAAACACCTATTAAATGTTTGCTTGTTGGAGACAATGAAAAAATTCAATGGATTCAAAAGAAAATGTTAGAAAAAGGCTTTTTCATTTCCTGTATTCGTCCTCCGACTGTGCCTAAAGGTACTGCAAGAATTCGAATTTCTTTAAATTGCTTACATACTGAGGAGCAAATTATTCAACTTTTTTATCATCTTGGTTTTTTTCTATGTTAGTTCAATCTTCAATGGCATTTATTGGAGGATGGGGATTTAAGTCTGCTCTTTTAAGAGAGAGCAGTTTGTATTTAAAAGGGTCTTTTTTAATTGATTTACCTAATCTTGAAAAATTGACCTTGGAGAAAGTTAGTTACAATTTATCCTGTTTGTTACCGAATAATATTACGTTAATAGGATGGTCTCTAGGTGGGTTAATTGCAATCTTATTAGCTGCTCAATTTCCAAAAAAAGTAAAAAAACTAATTTTATTTTCAACTTCTCCTTGTTTTATTCAAACAAAAGGATGGTCAGGGATTTCTTTAGTAGAAGCCAATAAATTTATTAATTTAGCAGAGAAAAATTTTAATAGTTTATTCAAATATTTTCTCTCTATAGTCAACTATCCAAATAAGATACTTTATTATAAAGACTTACTCAATAAAAATTCCCTAAACTTTGAAAAATATCAAAATTTTTTATTTAAGTATTTAAAAATTTTATTCAAATCTGATCTCAGAGAGGCTTACAAAAGCATTAAAATACCGCTCTTTTATCTTTTAGGAGAGCAAGATGTTATTATTAAATTACAATCTCAAGAGCTGTATGATTTAAATCCTAGCGCTATAATTCATCTCATTCCTGAAGCTGGGCATTTAGCTTTTTTAACACATGAAAATTATTTTTATACTCGGCTATTAAAGTTTATGAATTATGTTTAATGAAAAAAAAATACGTATACAACGTTCTTTTAATAAAGCATTTAAAACCTATGATGCATATAGTTATATATCGGCAAAAATTTGTAAAGAACTATTGATACAGTTAAAGAAAATACAACTTCATTATAAAGTGATTGCTGATTTTGCTTGTGGAACGGGAGTTAGCACACAAGAAATTAGTTCGGTCTTTTCATTTAAAAGTATGTATGCAATTGACTTCTGTAATAGTCTTTTGTATGAAGCTCAAAAAAAAATTAGAAATTCTAACATTATATTTATTTTAGGTGATTTTGATGATTTTTTGTTTTTTAAAAATTCACTGCAGTTAGCTTTTTGTAACATGGGGTTGCAATGGTCATTAGATTTAATGAATACGTTTAAAACATTTTCTTATCAATTGATTTCCTCGGGTATCATGGCTTTTTCGATTCCTTTACAAGGGACCTTTAATGAATTAGGAGAAAGGTCTCGGAATCAATTTTATTCATTAGAGATTCTGACAAATTTTTTGAAGGTAAGCGGTTTTTCGATTCTTTCTTATCAAGAAAAAGTTTTTATCGATGAATTTAAAACTTCACAGGAAGCAGTTCGTTCGATCAAATATATCGGAGCAAATTGTCTACTGCTAAGGAAAAAATCAGATTTATCACTTAAGCCAATTCTAAAATTTATGGATGAAGCAATAGTCAAGTTAACTTATCGGATTGGATTTTTTGTTTGTAGAAAAGATTAAATATGGTTATAAAATTTTTTGTTACTGGAACGGATACGAACGTTGGAAAAACTTATATAAGTACAGCCTTACTACGAACATTCACAACTAGAGGATTTTCTACCTTTGGTATAAAGCCTATTGCTTCCGGCTGTCAGAATATTAATGGTGTACTTCGTAATGAAGATGCTCTTGCTTTACAAGAGGCCTCTTCAGTAAAAAAACCTTATGAATACATTAATCCAGTAGCTTTTGAAGCGCCGATTGCCCCACATATTGCATCGCAATTGAAGAATGTTACTTTAACAACTAGCGTATTACTAGAAAAAATAAATAAATCACTTTTAATTTCCAGCGATGTGTGTATTATTGAGGGAGTAGGAGGATGGTTTGTGCCGTTGAATAATCAAGAATCAATGGCTGATCTTGTAAAATTATTAAATATTCCTGTTGTCTTGGTGGTTGGAATTAAATTAGGTTGTTTAAATCATACTATTTTGACTGTAAATGCAATAAATCAAATGAAAATTCCGCTTATAGGGTGGGTGGCAAATTGTATAGAATCGCAAACAATGGTAATTCATGAAAATATTCAAACGTTAAAAACGTGGATAAAAGCACCTTTTATAGGTATTATTCGTTACGGAGAGAATCCACAAAATCACCTTTCTCTTCAACCACTATTAAATTTTTTTAAAAAAAGAAGTTTATTGTTGTCTCATTAATATATATAATGAGTTAGATAAATCTGGGGAAAAATTGAATATCATTAGGGGGGGATATTTATTAAAGTAGTGTTACCGGAAGAAAATGCTTTTTTAAATCCATCAGTTAATTTAAGAATTAACTTTCCTTGCTCATTAATTCCAGCTCCAATACCTTGGAATTCTTTTTGGCTTGATTGAAGCCTTAAAAATTTATTAAAAAGATAATCTTTTTTTTGCCAGGGATTTTGAAAGAAGCTAAGGCCTTGTTTTTCAAAAGTTTTTATATAATGTAATAGATCATTAATTAATGCCGTGCAAAGCTTATTTCTATCGTAATAAGTTTTAGTTAAATTTATTAAGGATGTCCAATTCTGATTGATTTTATGGTTAGCATCGTTTTGCATATTAACATTAAGGCCAATACCAATAATAACAGAACAGAATCTATTGGTTTCTACTTGAATTTCAATTAAAATACCAGCTAGTTTCTTATTATCACATATAATATCATTTGGCCATTTAATGAAAATGGGTAATGATAAATGAGAAATTGTTTCAATAGTACGACATACCGCAAGCCCGCATACTAAGCTTAAACCGGCTAGCTCACTAATATCTTTATTAAAAGAATATCTTAATGATAAATAAATATTTTGCCCAAAGGGAGAATACCAAGGTCGGTAAAATCGGCCTTTACCTTTTGTTTGCATCTCTGCAATACAGATTCCCAGCTTATTTGGATGAGATACTGTTTTTAAAAAATTATTAGTAGAATCTACTTGTTCCAATGAGTCAAGGAGAATTGATGTTTTTCCTAAAGTACTAATGATTTTTTGTTTATCTAATAAAGTTAATGGTTGAATTAAAGAATACCTCTTAGTTTTTAGAGATTTTATTGGAATTTGATAGCTATTTAATTTTTTGATGGTTTTCCATAATACTGCAGTGTGACCAGTATGCAATTTCTGTTTCATTAGGGTTCCATTATGAAATTCCCTATTATTTAGTAACTTACTAATTTAGATAAATAATTATTTCAATATTTCATAATTCGTAATTTTATAAATCCATATTGTACTCTGTGCTTGATAAGTATCAAGGCTATCATCTATCCTGATAGCTATTTTTTTAGTATAGTTATACTGATGATTATAAAGCCTTTTGCTTTTTATGTTGGCTTACGTTACACATGTGCTAAGCCTCGTAATCATTTTATCTCGTTCATCTCTCTTACCTCTATACTGGGAATTGCTTTAGGCGTTGCTGTATTGATTGTAGTTTTATCTGTAATGAACGGATTTGATTATGAGATTCGAACTCAGTTTTTTACAATCGCACCTGAAGTTACGATCTTGTCAGCTCAAGATATTTCTGAGACTTGGGTGTCTTTACAAAAGACGATTAATACTAACGCGAATATTATTGCTTCAGCTCCTTTTGTCACGGGCATGGGCATGTTGAGTAATAAAGGACTAGTTAGTGCAGTAAATGTTTTAGGAATCTTATATTCGCAAGAAATAGAAGTCTCAAAGCTTGATCAAAAAATGGTGCAAGGGCATTTAAACAGTCTAGTTGCAGGAAATTATAATATTATTTTAGGTCAAAAATTAGCAAACCAATTAGGTTTATCTCTCGGAAATAAAGTTAGCTTATTTACTCCTCAAGCTACAAGAACATTGCTTGGGGTATTTCCTCAATTTCGCCGTTTTACTGTTAGTGGGATTTTTAGTGCAAAAAGTGGTTTTGATTTTGATACGGGAATTGCTTACATTAATATGATTGATGGTATGAAACTATTCCCTCAAGGGATAAGCGGATTACATGTGAAAATAAAAGATATCTATCAAGCGGGAGTTGTCTCTCGGGAATTGCAAAATACTCTACCAAATGGATTTATAGTAACAAATTGGACGGAGCAGTTTGGTTCATTTTTTAATGCTATTGGTATGGAAAAAACGATCATGTTTGTCATTTTATTATTAATCGTTGGGGTAGCCGTATTTAATTTAGTTTCAACACTGGTGATGGTGGTCAATGACAAACGAGCTGATATTGCTATTTTACGAACGTTAGGAGCGAGTCCTCGTACTATTATGTCAATTTTTGTTATCCAAGGAGCCATAATTGGTTTAATTGGTACGTTAATTGGCGTAATCGTAGGAGTTATTTTAGCATGGAACGCAACGGCTATTGTTAATTTTGTGCAAAATCTTTTTCATGTTGAGTTTCTTAAAAGTTCAGTCTTTTTTGTTAATTTTCTTCCTTCTCGATTGCAATGGTTGGACGTTTTCAACATTTCTGTTATTGCCTTCTTATTAAGTCTGATTGCAACTATTTATCCAGCTCTTATTGCTTTTCGAACAGAACCAGCGGAAGCCTTACGATATGAATAAAGAAACATCAGTCATTCGTTGTGAGAAATTGAGTAAGACTTATTTCGAAGAGACATTACAGGTGTCTATTTTAGATAAGGTTAATTTTTCTGTTGCACCAGGGGAGAGTGTAGCGATTTTAGGTGCTTCAGGAGTAGGAAAATCTACTTTTTTACAATTATTAGCTGGTTTAGATAAACCAACAACAGGGAAAATATGGGTAGGAGGTAAAAATATTAATCGTCTTACAGAGCGAAAAAAAGGGTTATTACGTAATCGATATTTAGGATTTATTTACCAATTCCATTATTTATTGACGGAATTTAATGTGTTGGAAAATGTTTGTATTCCCTTGCTTGTTCGAGGCATGAAACCTAAGCTCGCAAAAGAAAAAGCCATCGCTTACGTTGAAAAAATTGGATTAATTCATCGACAAAAATATCAAGTTGGAAAATTATCGGGAGGAGAAAAACAACGTATTGCTATCGCACGAGCTTTAGTAACAGAACCTCGTTGTGTACTCGCCGATGAACCCACAGGAAATTTAGATGAAAAAACTGCTGATCAGGTGGCTGATTTAACTTTACAACTAAATCGTTCTCTCAATACAAGTTTTATCATCGTAACGCATAACCGTCTCTTATCCGCAAAAATGGATCGAATCTTTTTACTGGAAAAAGGCCATCTTTACATTCAAGAGAAATAATTCAAGTAGTCTAGCCGTTATTTTATTGATCATTATGAATGGAGGTGGGTGGTAAACATATTTTTTTAGAGATTTTTTAGAGAATAGAGTATATCAATATTTCTTTTTTATATACCATATGGATGCTAAGATTTAAAAAGAATAAATTAAAAAGATATCTTTATTTAAGTTTAAAAATACAGCGTAAGAAAAAATACCAACAGGTATTTAAGAGTATGAAGAGTGAACAGAGAGTGAGTTGATGAATATAGTAATTCTAGGAACCCAATGGGGGGATGAAGGTAAAGGTAAGATTGTCGATATGCTCACAGATAAGGTTGCGGCAGTGGTTCGTTTTCAGGGTGGTCATAATGCAGGACATACTTTGATGATCGATGGTAAAAAAATAGTTTTACGTTTAATACCCTCGGGAATTTTACAAAAAGATGTTCTTTGTTTAATCGGAAATGGAGTGGTTTTATCCCCCGAGGCATTAATGGAAGAAATCCAAGAACTAGAAGTGAAAGGGATTCCAGTAAGAGATCGACTTAGAATTAGTGCCGCTTGTAATTTATTGTTGCCTTACCATATTGCACTCGATAAAGCACGTGAAACTGTGTTAGGAAATAAAGCTATCGGTACCACTGGTAAAGGTATTGGCCCCGCTTATGAAGATAAGGTGGCTCGAAGAGGAATTCGAGCAATGGATTTGTTACATCCTGATATCTTGTTAGAAAAGATCAAAAAAGCTACTACGTATCATAATTTCCAGTTGGAATATTATTCACAAAAACCTATTGATTGTGTAGAGATTTATGAGCAATTAATGGAAATAAGAGATAAAATAAGACCAATGATTGGAGATGTAACTGTGTTATTATTTACATTACATCGAGAGAAAAAAAATATTATTTTTGAAGGTGCACAAGGTTACTTGTTAGATGTAGATCTTGGAACTTATCCGTATGTTACTTCTTCAAATACCACAGTAGGAGCAGCTGCTACGGGTAGTGGTTTTGGCCCTCTTTATTTTGATCAGGTATTAGGAATTACAAAAGCTTATGTGACTCGCGTTGGTTCCGGACCTTTTCCAACAGAATTAAAGGATGAAAATGGGGTAAAAATGGCAAAGGGAGGAAAAGAATTTGGCTCAGTGACGGGGCGTCCTCGGCGTTGTGGTTGGTTTGATGTAATTAGTATGCGCCGATCCATTCAAGTAAACAGTTTGACAGCCATTGTGTTAACTAAATTAGACGTATTAGATCAGTTTGAAACTATTCGTTTGTGTACAGGTTATCTCTGTAATGGAGAATTACTCCATGAGTTTCCTTTTGATCAATTTTTGTTAGAAACTTGCGAGCCCATTTATGAAGAAATGCCTGGATGGCAAACTTCCACTTATGGACTTACTAATTATAATCAAATGCCTATAGAAGCCCGTAATTATATTGCACGTATTGAAGCGTTATTAGAGGTTCCTGTTAGTATGATTTCTACAGGTCCAGAACGAAAGCACACTATTGTACGTAAAAAAATTTTTCAATCAAAAGAAGTCCGTATTTTCCCCCCTTTTTTACGTGGAAAGAGTAACCCTTAACTTTTCTTCTTCCGTATAGTATACGGAGAGATTAAGAGGAGGACAGAATTGCTTTTATAAAAATTAATTTATTAATCAATTAAAATAATGATCGATAAGTAGAGTTGTAAATAAAAGCATCAAGTATAAAATACTGTATCGAAAAACTCGAATCGATATTGTGGAATCATTACTCACAAATAAACGAATCGCCCAATAAATAAAACCTAAATTTAAAAAACAAACACTAGAAAAATAGATCCATCCTGATATTCCCATCAGGAAAGGTCCTGAGCTAATGACGGCAAGCAGCAGGGTATAAAATAAAATGTTTAATTTGGTATAAGGAATACCGTGAGTGTTAGGTAACATAGGAATATTTGCTTTGGCATAATCATCTATACGGTGAATGGCAAGTGCCCAAAAATGTGGAGGAGTCCAAATAAAAATAATTAGAAAAAGGATCACACTAGATAGATTGATGTGCCCTGTGACCGCTACCCCTCCTAATAAAGGAGGGGTAGCACCTGCTAATCCTCCGATAACAATATTCTGTGAAGTGAGATTTTTTAAATAAAGTGTGTAAATACCCGCATAGCTAATAAGTGTGGCAAAAGTTAAAAGTGCTGTAAATAAATTAACGAAACTGATCAAAATTGCCATAGAGAAAACACTTAAAATGATTGCAAAAATAATTGCATTTTGCCGACTAATTCTGCCTTGTACGATAGGACGACAGCTAGTTCGATGCATTAATTTATCTAGATGCTGCTCTAAAATTTGATTCAACGCAGCGGAAGAAGAGGCAGCAAGGGCGATTCCTAAATTACCAAATAACAAAATACGCCAGGATACGATACCGGGACTAGACAAACACATTCCCACTAGGGCTGTTAATATTATTAATAAAACGATACCTGGCTTACATAATTTAAGATAATCTCTCCAAGTAACGTGAATTTGAATAAGCGGAGCTATTTTAATATCTGTTTTCACTAGGAGTGGATATTTTTGAGTGATTTATAATGTTTTCGCAACTTTTTTAATCGTTTATCGATTCGGGTTCGTTTTAATGATGACAAATAGTTTAGAAAGATGATACCGTTTAAATGATCTAATTCATGTTGAATGCATTTTGCCATAAATCCATCGGCTTCTAATTCTAGTAATTTTCCATAACGATCTTGCGCACGTACTTTAATTTTAGCAGCGCGAGTGACTTTTTCAAAGGTACCTCCACCAACTGACATACACCCTTCTTCTTCTGCGTATTTTCCTACGCGCTCAATAATTTCTGCATTCACTAGACATAGAGGTTGATTTTTTTCTAGAGAAAAATCAATAACAGTGATGTGTTTTGGGTTTTTTAAATCTAGTTGAGTAGCAGCTAGGGCTGCACAATTTTGAGTGTTGTAATGAGTTAAAAACATCTCATCGATGATTTTTTGTAATTCATCGTCAAAGGTTTCCACTCGTTTTGCTACGGTTTTTAAGGCTGGATTTGGATACTGTAAAATTTTAAGCATTTTTCTACCTTATGAGTTTTACCGAGGAGAGGATTTGAACCTCTACGGAGTTGCCCCCACAAATACCTGAAACTTGTGTGTCTACCAATTTCACCACCTCGGCATGTGGCTTAAAACTTTATCGGGCATCCCAGAAAATGTCAAATTAAGTAAGGAGTTTTTGGTTATCTCAATTTTATCTCAGACAATAGACTAGAAGCATATCGTGTAGATAATAGAAGTCTTAGAGCTTGGATTTTTATTAGGTTACTATGTATAAATTTGTATTTATAGTTGATTATTAGGTTATTTAGCTTATTATAGTCTCCAGTCGATTTTTTCACGGCCCATTTCACCTAATAATTTATTGGCTTTAGAAAAATGTTGACATCCGAAAAAACCTCGGTTCGCCGAAAATGGTGAGGGATGGGAGGCTTTTAAGACTTGGTGTCGAATATTAGTGATCAAACTAGATTTTTGTTGTGCATAAGCCCCCCATAAAAGAAATACGATTCCTTGAGGATGATCGTTTAAACTAGCAATCACATGATCAGTAAAACGATGCCATCCAATAGAAGCATGAGATTGGGGTTTACCTGCTTCAACGGTTAGAGCTGTATTTAACAATAATACCCCTTGTTTAGCCCATTTTTCTAAAGTTCCTTGAGAAGGGATAGAAACGTTTAAATCCTCATGTAATTCTTTAAAGATATTTTGGAGAGAGGGTGGAAAGGTGGCAACACTGGGACGTACAGAGAAGGCCAGCCCGTGGGCTTGATTAGGTCCGTGATACGGATCTTGTCCTAAAATAACTACTTTAATTATCTCGTAAGGTGTTAATTTGAATGCATTAAAAATATCTTTTTGAGGAGGGTAAATAGTTTTCCCCGCTTTACGTTCTTTTTTGATAAACTCTAAAATAGCTTGAAAATAAGGTTTTTGTTTTGTTTTGTTGAGAATAGTTTTCCAGGTAATTGTATTAGTCATAGTGATTATTGCTTATTCATCGCTGATGATAGTTATAGGTTCTCTAAAGCCAAATTTTTTAAGTTTTTTATGAAGATAATTGGACTCACTAATATTCGTTATGGGTCCAATTTGGACTTGATAAATAGGTAATTGATTATAAATTTTTTTTAAAATAAGAATAGGTTTTATTATATAGGCGCTTAATTCTCTTTTTAAGATTTCAGCATCTGTGGCTTTCCGAAAAGCTCCTAATTGTAAAAATAAATGAGAGGAATGAAGGGAATGTAATATAGAGGTAGAGGATTTTTTCAGTATTATTGATTGAGTAGAAGTGTGGTGATAGACATCTATCGCTTTAACTTCTACAAATGCAGTCCCTTTGTTGGCATAACCTAATTTTTTAGCTGCTGCATAGGATAAATCAATAATACGATGTGAAGCAAAGGGACCTCGGTCGTTGATTTTAACAATGACAGAACGACCGTTACTTAAATTAGTAACTTGTACGAAACAAGGAATAGGTAAAACAGGACTGGCTCCAGTCATTGCCAGCATATTGTAAGGCTCTCGTGTTGAAGTTAATTGTCCGTGAAATTTGGTCCCATACCATGAGGCAATACCACGTTGTACATATCCATGTATAGTTTTTAAAACTTGGTAACGTTTTCCATGAACCACATAAGAGGATGGATTGCCGTATTTGCTAAGTGAAAGAGGTTGAGGTTTTGCATTAGGAATTTTACTAACGTCCACATAATATCGTGGAGGACCATCTTTTGTTTGAGAAACGCATCCTGAAAACAGAATAAGCAAAACACTAATAAAAATTGTAATACTAGAACGAAATAAAAAAAACCTCATGAGACTTACGGTCCTTCGATTTTTAAATATAAATTTTTAGATTTAAATTCAGTATATCTTAACGAAGTTTAAAAATTCTGCAAGAATAATTGATTACAATATGAATAATCAATATGATAATATGAATAATATAAAAATAGTGTATGGAATCCATTCTGTACAAGCTCTTTTAGAAAGAGCGCCTCACACTATTATTAATTTGCATGTGCAACAAAATCGGGACGATCAACGTTTAGAACCCCTTATCAAAATAGCAGAAAAAGCAGGTGTAATTATTCAATATAGTTCTCACAAGGAACTAAAAATTTTTGGTAAAAAACATCAAGGAATCATTGCTCAATGTAGAAATTTTAAAAGTCTTTATGTAAATGCATTGCAAACTGTAATAAAAAATTGTGAAACTTCTACATTATTATTAATTCTCGACGGAGTAACAGATCCACATAATTTAGGTGCTTGTTTTCGAAGTGCTGAAGCGTTTGGTGCCCAGGCTGTAATCGTACCTAAGCATTGGGCGGTTGGAATAACACCTGTTGTTCGTAAAGTAGCATGTGGTGCGGTTGAAAAACTTCCTTTTATTCGTGTAGTGAATTTAGCACGTACTATTCGTTGGCTTCAAGAACAAGGAATTTGGATCATTGGGACTGCAGTCGATGCAGCTTTGAATCTTCAAGATATTGATTTAAGTGGAAATATAGCTATCGTTTTGGGTAGTGAGGACAAAGGAATACGTCATTTAACAAAAGAATATTGTGATTTTTTAGCACAAATTCCTCTGCGGGGTAGCATAAAAAGTTTAAATGTTTCTGTGGCGTGTGGAATTTTTTTGTACGAAGTAGAACGACAACGGATGCTTATTAAATAAGGTCTCATTAAATAAGTTATTGAAATAAGTTATTGGATAAGAGTAATCATTAAGCTTAATAAATTATTTTTTAACCTATTAATTTTTAATTAAGGTATCTTTCTTCTTAGTGAATATATTTAAATTGGAGATTGAAGTTTTTTAACAATTTGTTGAGGGTTAAATTAACGGCTGGTTGTTAACGATTAACTTATAGAGAGTTACAACATTATGATGATTATGATATAGTTTAATAAACTTTTAAACAATAATAAATTTTAAAATTTATGACAGTAGCACCAATAAACACCATAAAAAATTTAAATTGACAACAATGATTACTCAAGTTCAGAAAAGAGTTCTTGAGCTTTTAATTTTTTTTATTCGATTGCTGAAAAGGAGAATGTTTGTAAAGTTTAATGCCATAGCTAGTTATTGTTTTCAAGTCTCTTTTTTTGATTTTTTTTGATTGTTTTTTGTGATAAAAATTGGTAAAATCATTTAAGTTTTATTGCACTTTGTTTACTCTCTCAAGAGTAATATTTTTCTAATGTTTTTTAGACAATTTTTTGATTTGAAAATCTAATTTTAAATTACTACTACATCAAAAAGTGTTGATGTAAGAGAAACGTATCCAGTTAAGTGTTTCTTGAAAATATTGTAAATTATTATTAAGCGGATCATGTAATTGCTAATCAAAAAGTAAAATATATTCCTTTTTTTCTCTTTCTATCTTCATCTTTGAATAGATTTGATTTTTTTAAATTTTTTTACCGTTTAGTATTGTTTAGTATTTGTTAATTGTAAAATTTAGCATCCATGGAAAAAAAGTTATAATGAGTCATACCGATATCTTATAAAAAATGTTATTGATTTTTTAATTTTTTTATAATTTTTTTTAAAAAGCTTCTTTCTAATCAGCTTTAATCTTTGTAAGCGTATAAGAATTAAAGGTTTTTGAGTCAATTAATAGAATGATCATTATTGATGTAAGTTATTTTTCATAACAATTAATAAATTATGAGAATTGATAGTATCAATTTGTATCAATTGTAAATTAATTATTTTTAAAAAGGAGTTAAAAAAACGAATTATACCTTTGATTTAGTAGCTCATTTATTATATTGATTAAGTGTTTTTTTAAAACTTCAATTTTTTAAAATAATTTTTAAAAAATCATACAACTTATACAGATCTCTCTCGGGATTTATCACTATATTAAATCATTATTCATTTTTTTAATATTGAATTATAGCTAAAAAATGATAAGTATTAATAATACCAGTAAAATTAGTTAAATAATAGTGTTTATATTACTTTTACTGGGTAACGTTTTATACGCATCAAACATTGATAATTTAGTGCTCTTCCTGATTTAGGTACCATGCTTAAAATAGTTGCTTCAAAAACGATAGGTAGAGTTACAAACATAGTGTTTAATTTTCAGAATATTTCAATAAGTAATGCAATAACTAGAAAATTAACTTTTTTTAAAAAATATCATACACTTTGACGTTAAAATTAGATAACAAAAGTTGGTCTAGTAATAAATCAAAACAACTATTACAAGCCTAAAATATTAATTGTATTCCTGAGATTCTTGATAAGGTTTGAGATTTACAAATACAATCAGAGTATTTTAAAGGATCATGAATGTATTTTTAGCGAGTTACACCTCATAAAATCTACATAAACTTTAATTCTCCATAAAACAAATATGGGATTTTTGGTAATTCACAGACTGTTAAGTAATAATCAGATTTTGCTATCTCCATTCTCTTCGATGAGAGGGCAGTTATAAGATATGCGTTGTTAAAATTCATGACATTGAGATAAAAGAATTACGATGCAAATTAATTTCCATAATTTGTTTTATTAAAATTTTAATAATAGTAATTAAAAATAGTAATTAAATTTTAACTCACTAGAATATGAAACCTATTTATAATTTGACAACGATATTTAATCAACTCTGAATAATATAATAACGTTAGCTTATGAGTGTATTC
>NZ_NSHJ01000079.1 GCF_002871095.1 Coxiella-like endosymbiont | reverse complement strand
GATAGTTAATAACGGCATTTTCACCAATGGAAGTCCAAGAAGCAATAGTTATATTAGAATTAATTGTTATATACTTAATATACTAAGATGCATAAAAAATACTAGTTCATTAATCAATCTTTTTGTCTCTTATGATCATCAATTCAACTACATACAGCCAAGCTGTCCTTCAACCTTTGCTGCTTCCCTTAAATCTCCACAAAAATCTCAATTTAAAAATACTTTTGACTTCTAAAAAATAATCGATCACCCGCTTCTTCAACGAGCGCTGAAATCGTGCATTATCTACACTAGCAAAAAAATCAATATCCTTAAATTATTTAAATAAATCAAGGAATTTAATTAGGTAAATCAAGGAAGGGATTTAACAATTAAAATTTTCCTGTTTGTGCTAAAGACTCAATAATCAAACGCTTGATATTACCAGACGCACAGAAAATGTCTTATAAAGAAAAATTCATTAGCCGTAATATTTTTGATTGCCACCAAGGACTTCTATTTTTTCCATAGAAATTAGATATAAAACTCTTGCTCAAAAAAGAAAGGAAACCAGACCTAGAATAAATTTTAATATCTCCTTTGTTCACTATGCAAAAAACTTCTTCAAATAAGTAATTAAAAAATTTCTTAAATGATTCAATTTTATGATTAATCTCTTTCGGTCTAAATATTAGAAAGCAAGCACAATATTTCTCAGTTCATATT
>NZ_NSHJ01000078.1 GCF_002871095.1 Coxiella-like endosymbiont | reverse complement strand
ACCACTCATCGCGCATTGATCATCAGCATAAGGTTGCCATTCTGTTTTGCCGCACCAAATTCTTTTCAGCAGCCTTCTTACCGAAAACAGCCGCCGATTGGAACCACCTTCCCTCTTCCGTTGTATCAATAACAGACCCTTTGTTATTCAAGACTGCAATTTCTCAGCAATGCTTGTAACTATACGCAGTTTCCATTATCTATCTTTGTCTTGTATGTGCTTGAATTCTTATACATTTTTAGTTGACTTATGTTGCCTTCCTGATTTGCGCATCTGATACTTGTTTCTTTATTTTGTCTTTTTTTCTTGTGTGTTATATATATTGTACCCACCCCCTCTGTAATGCCCTACGGGCCCTGAGGGTATTCTAATAAATAAATAAATAAATAAATAAATAAATAAATAAATAAATAAATAAATAAATTCCAAAGCAAAACAATAAACGAAGCCACAAGTGTGTTTGAAGCCGCCTGCACGAAGACTAGGCAAGTCCGTGTACTACCCATCAGTCTCATGGTGACTCAACGATCGTGGCACCATATTTTCCTCTATTAAGTATTGTAGGAAACTGTGCTTTGCAGTGCTGATCAGACTCAAGTAAGCCTTCTCACAATGAGAATAATCATCTCTAGAATTGCATTTTGACATTGACAGCTAATTCGCTTGAGATATATGTGAATTAACATCAATGTAGTTGCATTCCATTAGTGCCTGTCTTT
>NZ_NSHJ01000077.1 GCF_002871095.1 Coxiella-like endosymbiont | reverse complement strand
TAGTATATTGATATTCCTTAACTAGTATTTATTGCTTTCCAATCCATTTTAATTATTTTATAAAGACCTTTCTTAGCTTCCTTATGGGAAAACATTTGTATACTAAAAAAACTCTAGACTGAATATTAAGAATCAAATCTTCATTAGGGGGGGATGTTTTTCAACCGCTCTTATGATAGCTTTTATTCGCACTGGTTCACCCATAGTGGAGTAAATCAAGCGGTTTAGTTAATCCACTTGGAATTGTGATTTTTTTCTTAACTCTTGGAACAATACTCCTTCTACTATCAATTTATTTATACTTACAAAGTTCTCTCCTCCTTATCTTACAAAGTTAATAATGGGAATTTAGTTTATAACATTAAGATTCGGAGCAACAGCTATCCCTCTTTTTAGCTACTTTTAGCTCTTTTGATAGTTAATCTATGACATTAGAAAAAGTAGAGTATTTAATGTTCCCCCTTCATCCAAAACTCATGAAAGTGAATTGGCATAAAGTTGGTAAGCATACCAATTTCTTTACTCAAGCCATGTATTCGCGTATGACTCTTCAAAAATAGGAGTAAAAAAACAAACCATACAGACGTCTCTATTACTTATTGATGAAAATATAAAAAGGAAGCATATAAAAAAGGCTCTTAATCCTTTTTCTAAGCGCCCTGAAGCACATATAGCAAACTGCCATGGGATTTTTTTGGGGGGGAATAATTTTGGATGTGGATGATGGTATGTATAATCTAGAAAAAGAAAGGAATCACCTTATTACACTGGAAAGTATTAAAGGGCTTATATCTCACAATTTTCTTCTGTTATTGGTCATCGTGTCCTACTGCCATTGGAATTTTTAACGCCCTAGATTTACAAAGGATATGGAGCTTTATATTGTGTTGTGTCAGAGGAGAGTTTTATTGCCTCTTAAGTATTTTACTAACTTGGCCCCGATTATTATACTACCATAGGTTTAGAGGCTATTCTGTTAAAGATAATTTCTAAGATTAAATAACCTTTTAAACTAATCTTCTAAAAATAATAGTATAGGGATACACTTACTCATAAAAGTTATAAATTAAATAATTGATAATAATTTTCAGTAGTTTTTCGAGCAACTTCATCCAGAGAAATATTTTTTAATTTCGCAATAAATTTGGCTACATAAAACAGATATTGCGGTTCATTGTTTTTACCTCGAAACGGGACAGGAGCTAAATAAGGAGCATCCGTTTCAATCAGCATCTTTTCTAAAGGAATCCGTTTAGCAACTTCAGCCACATTTTTAGCATTATTAAAAGTCACAATACCAGAGAAAGAAATATAAAAACCTAAATCCATTGCTTGCTGTGCCATTTCCCAACTTTCTGTAAAACAATGTATCACTCCACGTACTGCTTTTGCATTTTCTTCCTGTATAATTTTAATGGTATCAACTTGAGCATTACGAGAATGGATAATTAATGGTTTAGAAAGTTTTACAGCTACTTGAATATGGCGACGAAAACGATCTCGCATCTTCTCTAAATCATCTTTATTTTTATGATAGTAGTAATCCAAACCTGTTTCACCAATGGCTATTACTTTAGGATGACTCGCTAGTTCAATTAATTCTGCTATAGAAGGTTCATACTCTACTTTTTCACTAGGATACAGGCCGACACTTGCAGAAACATTATGAAATTGTTCTGCAATTTCAATAACTCTTGGTGCATTTACTAGGTCAACACCTACACAGAGAATTTTTTCAACGCCAACAGTTTGCGCTTTTTCAATTAAAGGCTTTAATTGTCCATCATAGGGAGTTAAATCAACCATATTTAAGTGACAATGGGAATCAACTAACATGTATGAGTTTCCAACATCAAAAAAAAATCTTCTAAAAGTAATTGTAAGTTTACTGTTGTTGAGCTCCTAACCACCCTCCAAGTTTCTTGCAACCATTGTAATATTTCAAGTAATTTTTCCTGTGACAATAATAATGAAAATTCTTGTAAAAGAGGTAAATGATCTGTATTCAGAATAAAATCATGACAATTAAGCTGTAGACGCAAAACATCCATAAAAAAAATCATTATAATATACAGAATTAATTTAATATCTTTTTTAAATAAATCACCAACAAGCATCACCACTGATTCACGTTG
Organism: Coxiella-like endosymbiont; assembly: GCF_002871095.1. Lineage (GTDB taxonomy): Bacteria > Pseudomonadota > Gammaproteobacteria > Coxiellales > Coxiellaceae > Coxiella. The sequence continues at coordinate 15,618 of NZ_NSHJ01000077.1, read as the reverse complement.
CGTTACTGTGTTTATTAGTGACTTCAACAAAAAATCCTGCAATTCTAAATAATTTATCGATTCTAATTCTATCGCTTGTAATGGAGCGTAATTCGCTACTGCTAACAATTGCAGTGCTTTATTCTTATCTCCCTTAAGATGCGCTTTCACCCATTGAACCATTACTGGGTCAGAATAAGATTTAAATAGAATTCGTTGACATCGACTAACGACAGTTTGGGGTAAAGCTCCAAGCTGATGAGTAATTAAGATTAAGAGAACTTGTCCTAAAGGTTCCTCTAAAGTTTTTAAAAACCCATTAGCCGCTGCTCGATTCATTGCTTCAGCAGGTGAAAGAATCACTACTTGATAATGCCCCTCTTGAGAACTTTGATTGAGTACAGCAATGAGCTCATTAATTTGATCTACTTTAATAGTTTTACTTTTTTCTTCTATACTCACTTCAAAAAAATCTGGATGGTTTCCGACACGAAATAATTGGCAGCCTCGACATATCCCGCAAGCTTGTGTTTGATTTTGTTTACAAAGAATTAATTCTGCTAACGATTTAGCAAACCGTGATTTACCTACACCACGGTTACCGGTTAAAAGGAGAGCATGAGGCATCCGACCCTGCTTATAACGAGCTACAATTTTATCCCACTGCTTTCGTTGCCAGGGATAAATCATTTACTTTTTAGTCCTCTAATTTTACTGTAAGAAAAATCTGCTAATAGAGGATCGATTACCTGACGTAATTGCTCCTTAACTTCCGATAATTCCTGACCTGCATGAATGATTCGAAATCGTTTGGGATCACGTCGTGCTTGAGCAAGATAGCTCTCCCGCACTCGCTTAAAAAATCCCAGACCCTCTGTTTCAATGCGATCTCTCGCTCCGCGACTCTTTACGCGACTTAAACCTACCGAAATAGGTGCGTCCAACAAAAAAGTAAGATCCGGTTTTAAATTACCCTGAACCCATCGTGCTAATTCTTCAATGTGTTTAAATGCGATTCCACGGCCTCCACCTTGATAGGCAAAACTTGCGTCGGTAAAACGATCGGACAATACCCACTTCCCTTTCCGCAAAGCTGGTAAAACTACTTGTGCAATATTTTGTGCACGTCCTGCAAACATTAATAATAATTCAGTATCGGGGTACATCATTTCATTGTAATGATTGAGCAACACTTTACGAATAGCTTCGGCAATTGGCGTGCCACCTGGCTCTCGGGTAATGAGGTAAGGAATATCGTTATCCTCCAGGCACTCCCGAATATATCGGAGTGCTGTAGTTTTTCCTACCCCTTCAATTCCTTCGAAAGATATAAAAGGTCCTCGTTTATTATCCATATTTTTCTCGTAGTGATAAATAAAGTGTTACTCATGGTGAAATTGTAATCATTTCTTTATCATTCCGTTGGTATCTTTTTACTGCTTTACGGTGGGCTTGATACGTAACAGAAAATATATGGCTCCCATCTCCCCGAGCCACATAATAGAAGGTCCTCCCAGGAGTAGGATTGAGAGCAGCTAAAATAGATTCCCGCGATGGAATATCAATTGGAGTTGGAGGCAACCCATAATTTTGATAAGTATTATAAGGGGTATGAGAGACTAAATCTTCTTTGGTAATCGGTCTGTCGTAAGGTAGGCCCAATCCGTACAAAACTGTGGGATCTACTTGTAAAGGTATTCTTTTTTTTAAACGTCGTAAAATCACTCCAGCTATTTTAGGACGCTCTTTAGATAATGCAGCTTCTTTTTCTATTAAAGAAGCAACAATAAGTGCTTGATAAGAATTTTTATAAGGTAAATTCTTTGACCGACTGTACCAAGCCTTATTTAAAATTATTTTCATTCGATCGTAAGCTTGATGCAATATTTGAAAATCACTTTCCCCCCAATTGAAAAAATAAGTGTCAGGAAAAAATAGCCCTTCAGGATGTCCTTGAGTGTCTCCCAATTTTGCCATGATTTGTTGGTCACTCAGTTCATTAATCGTATGTACAATATGAGATTCAGCTGTTAACGCTTCTTTGACTTGACGAAAGGTCCATCCCTCAATAAATGTGACGCTTCCTTGTTTAACTTTTCCTGCTACAATATTATCTAATAATTTTTGTGCAGTCAAATTACGCGTAATCTGATACTCTCCTAATTTTAATAAAGGAGTATCTTTCGTAAATTGAGCTAATAAAATAAAAAGTTTTGGATGCTTTATAAAACCTCCTTGAAATAAATGATAAGCTAAATAACGAAGGCCAACTCCGGGTGGTATTTTAACTGTAGCCGCTTCTTGTCTTTCCCAATTAGTACAAATTGGCATATAAATAAAATGATACCACACAATTGTAAACCATGACCCCAAAATTAAAATAAACAGCATAGTAATAATAAAAACGGTTTTTTTAAATAAGGACATGAAATAAAGTTTAGACCTTTTTTAGCACTAAAGTACCATTAGTTCCTCCAAATCCAAAAGAATTTGACATTACTGTAGTAATGTTTATTTCCCGCGCTGTCTGAGGAACAAAATCTAAGTCACAGTCTTCATCGGGATGTTCTAAATTAATCGTCGGTGGCGCTACCTTATCTCGAATAGCTAAAACTGAAATTACTGTTTCAACTGCTCCCGCAGCCCCTAACATATGACCCGTCATTGATTTTGTAGAACTTATAACTAGTTTATAAGCATGATTCCCAAAAGTTTTTTTAATAGCCAGCGCTTCCAGATGATCTGCCGCCTGCGTAGAAGTGCCATGAGCATTAACATAATCTACTTCTTCAGCAGAAATCTTGGCATCTACTAAGGAATTTTTCATACAAGTGTAAAAACCCTCACCATCTGGAGCAGGCGCCGTCATATGGAAAGCATCTCCACTCATTCCAAAGCCAATCACTTCCGCATAAATTGGAGCTCCACGTTTTTTTGCATGTTTTAATTCTTCTAATACCACCGATGCCGCTCCTTCCCCTAACACAAAACCATCTCGATCCTTATCCCAAGGACGACTTGCTTTTTCTGGTTCATCATTTCTACTTGAAAGTGCCCGCGCTGCTGAGAATCCACCAATTCCCAAAGCCGTTGTAGCCATTTCGCTCCCTCCAGCTACCATAGCATCTGCATCATTATGAGCAATCATTCGGGCAGCATGGCCAATATTATGAAGACCTGTTGTACAAGCAGTAACGATGGAAATGTTAGGACCTTTTAAATTGTAGTTTATAGAAACTATCCCAGATGCCATATTAATAATGGCACCAGGAATAAAAAAAGGTGAAATTTTTCGGGGCCCATCACTCAATAAGGTTTGATGATATCTTTCAATCCAAGGCATCCCCCCAATCCCAGAACCAATAGCAACGCCTACTCGAGAAGGATTCGTTTCATCGACGACAAGCCCAGCATCTTCAATAGCTTGGCGAGATGCTTCCACAGCGAATTGAACAAAAACATCTGTTCTTCGAACTTCTTTAGGATCTAAAGATAGATGAGGATCAAAATTTTTTACTTCTGCTGCAATTTGTGTAGCAAAAGCAGATGCATCAAAGCGCGTAATACGAGATACTCCGCCCTTACCTTCTAAAAGGGCGGCCCACATATCCGGAACATTATTCCCTACTGGAGTTACTGCTCCTAAGCCTGTGATGACAACGCGTCGCTTCTCCAATTTACGCTCCTAAAAGACTAAGCAGAAAAATTATACCTTAAAAATTGATCAGTGAATAAAAAATTGATCAGTTAATCAGTAGATTCACTTACAGAATGCGATTTAATATAATCAATCGCTTGCTGAACGGTCGTAATCTTCTCAGCCTCTTCATCGGGGATTTCAGTATCGAATTGCTCTTCCAATGCCATCACCAACTCAACCGTATCTAAAGAATCGGCACCGAGATCATCTACAAAGGAAGCATCATTAGTGACTTCTTCCTCCTTTACTCCTAATTGTTCAATGATAATCTTTTTGACTCGTTCTTCAACTGTTGCCATATTTTTGGATCCCCTTCTTAAAAAACTAAATTAAATTAATTCAATTAATAGTAACATTTTGTTACTTGTATTCAATCGCTATACCATACACATTCCACCATTAATATGCAATGTTTCCCCAGTTATATATCCAGCTTCCTCAGAAGCTAAATAAATTGCAGCTTTAGCGATTTCTTCGGGACGTCCCATTCGTTTTATGGGTACACGAATCAAAATAGCTTCTTGTTGGTTTTTTGATAATGCGTCTGTCATTTCCGTTTTAATAAATCCAGGAGCGATACAATTGGCTGTAATTCCGTAAGCAGCATATTCTAAAGCGATAACTTTCGTAAGACCTATAAGACCAGCTTTAGCAGCAACATAATTTGCTTGCCCAGGATTTCCCATAATGGCTATGACCGAAGTAATATTGATAATCCGGCCCCACCGTTTCTTAAGCATTGTTTTTAAACACGCCTTAGTCAAATGGAAAACACCATTTAAATTAGTTTCAATAACAGATTCCCATTCTTTAGGTTTCATTCGCAGAAAGATATTATCACGAGTAATACCGGCGTTATTAATGAGAATATCTACCGAAGCGAAGTCTTCCTGAATCTTAGCTAAAATAGTTTTTATAGCGTCTGGATCACAAACATTTAAAACATACCCTTTTCCTTGTAGACCTTTTTCAGCCAAGATTTGAGTAATTTTATGAGCATTCTCTTCAGAAGTAGCTGTTCCAAGAACAATAGCTCCTTGAAGACCTGCTTCTTTAGCAATTGCTAATCCAATACCACGAGACGCTCCCGTGATTAATGTAATTTTCCCTTTAATAACCATACTTCGTATTCCTCTTTATTCAACTACTAAAAGTTTTTTTACTTCACTCGCTTTAGGGCGGCTAAAATTAGCTTTGTCGTTGTTAGTGGGAATGTTTCGCTTCGGTGTTCGATACGCTTATTTAAACCTGCTAATTTATTATCCGGCCCACACTCTCCAAAAAATTTTATTCCTCGCTTTACCATTTTTTGGATAGTTTCTACCCATCGTACAGGATCTACTAGTTGTTTTACCAATGCAGTGCGAATCGCCTCGGCCCCCTGATGTTCAGCTACATCTGTATTGTGGATCACAGGAATCTTAGGAGAAGTTACGGTGAGCCCAGCTAAATCCCGTGCAAGACGTTGAGCTGCCGACTGCATTAAAGGGGAATGCGAAGGCACACTGACAGGAATGCGTTTAGCAATTTTAGCACCCTCAGTTTTAGCTAACGCAAGAGCACGTTCCACAGCTAATGCATCTCCAGATATTACTGTTTGAAAAGGATCATTTAAATTGGCAGGCTTTAGGACTGCGCTTTGAGCCGATTTTTCGCATATCATTTCGATATGCGATTCATTTAAACCAATAATCACTCCCATTGCTCCTTCACCCACAGGTACCGCCTCTTGCATATAACGACCTCGACTTTCTACTAATTGAATAGCATCTGTAAATTTCACTGCTTTCGCACAAACTAAAGCCGCGTATTCCCCTAAACTATGACCAGCCATTGCTTGAGGTAAAGACCCTCCTAAATATTCCCAACACCGAAAAATAGCGACATCGACTACCAACAAAGCGGGTTGAGTAAATTGAGTTTGGTCCAGTTTTTCTCGAGGACCCTGTTGGATCAGTGCCCACAAATCATATCCCAGAACAGAAGATGCTTCCTGAAAGGTTTCTCTAACTAAAGGTTGTTCTTGGGCTAATTCTTGAAGCATCCCTAGATGTTGAGATCCTTGACCTGGAAATATTAAAGCAAATGGTAGAGGCATGTTTGTTATCTCTCCATTAATACTTTAATAGAGCAGCACCCCATGCTAATCCTGCTCCAAAGGCTTCTAACAATAAAGTTTCATCACGCTGGATTTTTCCAGATCTAACAGCAACGTCGAGCGCTAAAGGAATAGAAGCAGCAGAGGTATTTCCATGTTTTTCAATAGTTAAAATAACTCGCTCCAGGGGTAACCCAAGGCGTTTAGCTGTTGCTTGAATAATCCGCATATTAGCTTGATGAGGTATCAACCAATCAATATCTGATCTTTTAAGGCCGCTTTTTTCTACAGTTTCATCAACGATTTCTCCTAATTTCCTCACAGCCACTTTAAAAACCTCATTACCCCGCATACGTAAGGGAAACTTATTTAATTCATGATCCCATATAGGACTTTTACAAGTAATTAAGTCTGCGTAGTTGCCATTAGCGTGGAGAATCATTTTTAAGATTCCCGGTTCTTTATCAGCCTGCAAAATTACAGCTCCAGCTCCATCCCCAAATAAAATACAGGTACTTCGGTCTTCCCAATCCACTATTTTCGTTAGAGAATCTACTCCAATGAGTAAAACAGTTTTAGCACTACCTGTACAAATATATTGATCTGCAACACTTAATCCATATACAAATCCAGCACACGCCGCATTTAAATCAAAAGCAGGAATATCATCTCTTAAATTTAAATAGCGCTGAACTAAACAAGACGTACTTGGGAAATAATATTCTGCAGTAGCGGTTCCTACGATAACCATATCAATAGTGGAAGCGTCAATCTCAGACATTTCAATAGCACGTTTAGAAGCATTAACAGCCATCGTGGTAGTGTTATCACTGCTTGTGGCAATAATATGGCGCTCTCGTACTCCCACCCGTTGCATTATCCATTCGTCTGAAGTTTCTACCATTTTCTCCAAATCTTCGTTTTTGAGGATTTGTTTTGGGATATAGCTACCTACTCCCCGAATACGCGAATACATCATTAGGTTTTAGACCCCTTTGTTTCAAACCGCTTCAAGGCAAGCGTATTGCTCACTTTTTCTTTAATGAGCTGGGGAATATTTTTATCAACTTCAAAAATAGCTTCTTCCACAGCTGAAACGAAAGCATTTACATTGGCACTACCATGACTTTTTATCACAATTGCATTTAAGCCTAAAAAGGTTGCTCCATTATAACGTTCAGGATTAACTCGCTTTATTAAGCGTTTTAAAATAGGGATAGCCGGCAATACTGCTAATTTAGTCCATAAAGCCTTTTTAAAAGCTTTCCGTGCATATTGTGTAATTAATTTTGTTACACCTTCTGTGGCTTTTAATACTACATTTCCCACAAAGCCATCACAGACAACCACATCAGCAACATTATCAAAGATGGAATCACCTTCCACATACCCAATATAATTAATCGCTTCGCTTTTCTCAAAAAGCTCATTGGCCTTTTTTACTAGCTCGTTCCCTTTAATTTCTTCTTCACCGACATTAAGCAATCCCACTCTGGGGTTGGAGATGTTATCAGCAGCCGCTGCTAAAATAGATCCCATCACAGCAAATTGGTATAAATTTTCAGGTCTAGAATCAACGTTAGCACCCAAATCTAATACTCTAACTTCGCGTTCATTTTTAGTGGGAATCGAAGCAATAATAGCAGGGCGGTCAATACCTAATAAGGTTTTAAAAACATAACGGGCTGTTGCCATCAAAGCACCGGTATTACCCGCACTGACGCAAGCCTCTGCCCGACCTTCTTTTACTAAATTTATAGCCACTCGCATCGAAGAATCTTTCTTCGTCCGAAGCACTTGAGAAGGAACTTCGTCCATTGCTACCTCTTCAGTAGCATGCACAATTTCCCATCGATCCCCCACCCCTTTGCTACTCTCTGTTATTAAGGGACGAAGCTGCTCCTCTTTGCCCACTAAGAGAAGTTTAACATAGGGGTATTTTTTAAGAATCAAGAATGCTGCGGGCACAATAACTTTGGGACCGTAATCACCACCCATAGCATCCACTGCAATTGTCTTCACAATTAATGGTTACTCTTCGTTTTTGTAAGACTCTTCTGAAGTAATAATTTTACGGCCTTTATAATATCCTTCCGGACTAATATGATGCCATAAATGTGTTTCTCCCGTCACGGGATCTTTTGATAATACAGGAGCACGCAGATTATCATGCGAGCGACGCATACCGCGTTTTGAACGAGTTTTACGACTTTTTTGTACTGCCATTCTTTCTACTCCAAGAAATATAAAGGCAATATTGCTCGTACTTTGAAATCATCAGTAAGCTAAGCAATAATTTTTCTTTTATTATTTCTAATTAAAGTTACGCTCTTATCTATAATTAATTAATCACTAACAAGGTGTTCATAAGTTTGCGACAATCGCTTTATTTCTTCATAGTTTCTCAAAAGACTTATATAATTTATAATTTTACATTTATATCATAGCTCACTAATTCGCTACAACGCTCGAATTTGAATGTGAATCTAGATAAATATTTTAGATAAAACAAAGCCTAATTTTTAGGATAAACTCAACAGGAACCATTATACCACTTCCCTCGGATTCTTTAACCAAAATAAATAATGACCTTTATTACCTTAATAAAGGTAATTCACTTTTTTAGGTTATTCAACAATCGTAAAGCTTAAAGGGATTATTTCTTAAATATTAATTGATTATTTATTTAGTTAGTTTATTAAACTCTAATGAGTTAATGGTACATAAGAATAGGATAGATGTCAAATAACCACTAGTAACAAATGAACTACCGGCAATCCAAACTTTTCACAATGATAATCAAGAGCTTTAAACAGTAAATTAAGAATATTCGAAAACTAAAGTGTAAATTCATAATACCAAGTTTACTCTATTCAACAAGCTCGTAGATCTCTTAGAAATTTGCAATGAAACAATTCTTTTCGTATCTAAACTTACTACTTCACCATTTGGATTATCAAGGAATTACCTTAAAGTGTAGTAGATATATCAAAGGGAGGCGAAGATTTAACCTAATAATTACCCAGTTTCTAGAGAAACTCTAGCAAAAAAATTAAAATTAAAATTTAAGAAAATTATAGTTAAAATAGTCAAATGTGTAATTAAAATCATCAAATAAGTTCTAGTTTAGAAACATTTAAAAATGCCTATAAATCTACTCTTACTTGAGTTATTACTGATCAATAATTTAGAACTAAAGCACATAAAAATGCTACATAATAATTTGGATATTAAATAAAATCTAACCGATTAAAAATCTAGCCGATTAAAAACTAAAGTAATTTTAAAAGAGGATTAGCACATAACTATCACATAACTATATTGACACATATCAGATAATTATATTAAAAGATTTCCTGATTTTTGGAAAAAATAAAAAAGGTTATTTTAGTAAATATCAAAACCTTAAAACACAGTAATCCTTGCATTAAATCAATTGAGAACAAAAAAATTACAGTTTAATTATTAACTGTTTTTAAAAACAGACCGAAGATCAAAAAAATCCCTATCGCCAAAAACTATTTGCAACGACGTAAAAAAACTTTAGATAAGCTCAATTTAATCGCTGTTACTAGCTAATACAGGTAAAAATTATTGAATACTTTATTAAATTTGATATATTGATATCATGTAGAATTGTAGAATTCCTTATATGTCAAGGAAGTATTTCCTTACTCCAGTTTTTACATTTACTATCAAAGTGAATTTTCAAGTAAGTAATTATAAAAAAACTTATTCCTTTACCGTACATTTTTTCACAGAATGAAAAACTCATAATATCTCTATTCTTAGAAAGTCTTAGAAAGAAGTTGTGGTATAATATTTTAAAAGCAAACCAAATTATTAAAAAACTAAAAAATATTATATAATATTTTTTATTTTTTTAGATAGAACGTGAATTTTACAAAAATCATAGCGCAATTAAAGCTTCTTTAAAAGCTTAATTAGCTAAACTAATTTACTTTATTAAAGTAAAGATATTCAAAAAAATATGCAAGGGAGATTGATCCTTTCATACAAAACAATACTAATAAATTTTACTCCATTGAAAACAATGTAAAGTAGCCCAAGAAAAAGATTATGAATATCTTTTCTATGTCAATAGCTTTAAACAAGGACCCCCTCACAAAAAAAAGATTTAATAAATACATCCCTGAATCTCAGCAATATATTGATAAGTAGTCGTTGTAAGGTATTTTTATAAATCTCATTATAGTTACCGTACTTAAAATGATTTTTTCGTAACTATTCATTAATACACAACTATTGAATTCTGAATCTCTCTATTTTAAAATCTTAAGTAAATGCAACAAATCAGTATCCAAAAGCGCACAAACGCCTAAGACACGACTATCCCAACGACACGTAATTCCGGCAGAATGTAAAAATAATCGTCTCAATCCCAAGATCTTCATTTTCTGGTTAAAAACTTTGTCTCCATATTTTTTATCTCCTGCAATAGGATGACCTATATAAGCGGCATGGACTCGAATTTGATGAGTACGACCTGTTAAAGGTCGCGCTTCCAAAAGTGTAGAATTTGAATAAGAAAAAATTGGTCGAAAAAGAGTCACGGCTATTTTTCCATTTTCATCAATGTTTACCATCCTCTCACCACTTCTCAAAATATTCTTTTTTAAAGGAGCTGCGACTTGTCTTGCTCTTCCTTGCCACAACCCCTTCACCAACAAAAGGTATTGCTTTAAAACCTTCCGTTGACTGAGTAAACTATGAAGTGCGACAAGAAGGCTACGTTTCTTGGCCACAACCAAGCAACCAGATGTTTCCCGGTCTAGCCTATGTACTAATTCTAACAATTGATTTTTAGGCCACATTATACGTAATATTTCGATTAGACCTCCATTAATTCCACTTCCTCCGTGTACAGGTAAGCCAGCAGGTTTATCAATGACTAATAAATCAGATTCTTCGAGAAGAATACGCATTCTAAGTGATATTAATAAAGATTTATCAGGTGCTAATGGTTTTTTTACAGTTAATTGGTACAAAGGGGGTACACGTACCAAATCGCCAATCATAAGTCGATAATCAATACTGACCCGTCTTTTGTTTACTCTTACTTCACCCTTTCGAATAGCACGATAAATCCGAACCGAAGGAATCCCCTTTAAACGACTCATTAGAAAATTATCTAATCGTTGCCCAGAATGAGAATCATCGATTATAATGTGAGTTTGGATCAAAATAAGATCCTATAAGTTACAAATTATAAATTATATAGTTTTATAAAATAAAGCCTGCTATAGTCAGGCTATCCGTCATGATAGCATGAGATAGAAATATGAGAAATTAGTGCTAAAAAAGCTATCTGTATCAATTTAATCCTGTTATCCCCCACAAGGGATCTGTAGAATAACATAAGTTTTATACTTTGGGTTTTGGTTTTAATTCACAGAAATGACACTCAATAAAAACGCAAACTTCCACCTGGAAAATTATAGATTTTATCATGTACTAGAAACAATAGAACGAAGATAATGATTTGGTATTTAACACGGCGCTCCCAAGAGCAGTTTCTCCGTAAACTTCCAAGCCCAAGCTTGCGGTTGAGCGCCATAAAAGAAGAATAGGTTAAACAAATGAAAAGAATGCTGATTAACGCAACTCAGCTAGATGAAGTGCGTGTAGCAATTACTGAGAATTCTAAATTAATTGATCTTGATATTGAAATCCCTGGCCAAGAACAAAAAAAATCCAATATCTATAAAGGTATTATTACCAGTATTGAACCGAGCTTAGGAGCAGTATTTGTTAATTATGGTGGTGAACGACATGGATTTCTCGTTCTAAAAGAAATTTCCCGGGAGTATTTTCTTCAAGATACCTCACAAGAGCTTGATACCATTGATATCAATCGAATCCTTAAAGTTGGTCAAGAGCTCGTCGTTCAAGTCGAAAAGGAAGAACGGGGCACAAAAGGAGCAGCACTAACCACATTTATCAGTTTAGCAGGATCTTTTTTAGTTCTAATGCCTAACAATCCACGGGCCGGTGGTATTTCACGTCAAATTGAAGGGGAAGAACGTGATCAATTACGTGAAACTATTACGCAATTGAGCCTTCCTGAAGGAATGGGCTTAATTGTACGAACTGCAGGGCTTGGACGAGCAAAAGAAGAACTTGAGTGGGACTTAAAAATTTTATTAGGATATTGGGAAGCTATTAAACAAGCAGCAGTAGCTAAACCAGGTCCTTACCTTATTCATCAAGAAAGCGATGTAATCATTCGCGCTATTCGTGATTACCTACGTCAGGATATTGAAGAAATCCTTATTGATAATGAGCAATCCTATCAAAATGTTTGCTATTATATCAGTCAAGTTCGCCCCCAGTTCATTGAGCGTTTAAAGCTTTATCAGGATCAATTACCTCTCTTTAGTAAATTCCAAATCGAACAACAAATTGAAAATGCTCACCAGCATGAAGTCCGCCTGCCATCCGGGGGATCGTTGATTATTGATCACAGCGAAGCACTCGTAGCCATTGATATTAATTCAGGACGAGCTACTCGAGGAGCAAGTATTGAAGAAACAGCACTTTCCACAAATTTAGAAGCCGCTGAAGAGATTGCTCGTCAATTGCGTATTCGCGATATCGGTGGGCTCATTGTTATTGATTTTATTGATATGACACCTATTCGTAATCAGCGAGAGGTTGAAAATTGTTTACGTACTGCTTTAAAGCAAGACCGTGCTCGTATCCAAATTGGACGAATTTCGCGATTTGGTTTATTGGAAATGTCTCGCCAGCGGTTACGTTCTTCTCTGACTCGATCAACCCAAATAGCCTGCCCTCGCTGTGATGGTGAAGGCAGCATTCGCAGTATAGAATCCCTGGGGCTTTCAATTATTCATTTAATTCAGGAACAAGCTTCTAAAGCTAACAATATCCATTTTCAATTACAGGCACCTGTGGATTTAGCCATTTATTTAATTAATGAAAAACGAAAAATCTTAAGAGATATTGAAAAATATTATCCTGTAAAAATAACGATTATCTCTAATCAATACATGGAAACGCCACTTTATCAATTAAAGCAGATTAAAATTGATCCGGCAAGTCTGGAACACGGCAAAGGGATGCCAAGTTATAAATTAGCCAAAATTTTTAAAACTGAAACGCCCCTTAAAAAAGAAATTAAAACTCCACCAGCAGCACCGGTAATTCAACAATTTTTACCTACAGAAAAAAACCCTCTAACTCCAAAAACAACAGCCACCATCAGTAAAACACCCAGAAGCGGCTTATTTAAACGCTTAATGGCAAAAATGTTTGGTATAGAAACTGAAGAAGAAGTAAAATCTTCTCATAGAGAAGACCTATCTCATCATCCTGCACAGGTAAAGATCACACAATCCCTTCGAAGAAGGGGAAGAAAACACTATTTACAAGAACGTTCTCGTATATCCTCATTTAATAAGGAAATTCCTCCTCATCTTCAATCGGGAGGTGGAACCACTACCAAACGCCATTATCCTCGAAACGAGCATAGCAACTATTCACGTCGTCGGGGTACTCGAGGTGGGCGTCAAGATCATTATCGAAATGGTGTCCAAGAAGGTGGTCATTCTAAACACCACATACAACAACAGTCGAGAGGGGGGGATTCCTCGTCGTCTCCCCCCCTTTTACCCTTTATGGACTCTGCATTTGAACATTCTTCGGAATATCCAAAATGGAGTACTACTAACAAAAATTTTTACCCAGAAAACAAGCACAATACTACTAATAAAATTTTTTAAGGAAGAGGATAATAAATAGTAGAGGGAATTAATAACTCACCAGAGAAAAAATCATGTTCCCTAAAAGGTGTGTGATGCTTAGTAAGAAGAATTTTTTAAGAACAGGAATTTCTTTTCTCCCCCTCAATGAGGGGGAGAAAAGTAATATGATCGAAGATATTTTCCATTTCTAAAAAAAAATTCTAGCAGACGCAGCAGAATAAAAAACGCAAAATTAATAGCACCACAGTTATGAAAGCCATTCACTCAAATCAGGTACCCGCTTTCTCTTTCCACAAAGAAAGCTTTATTGCGTGTGATATTTTTAATTGCCTCCACAAGGAGTTGTATTTTTAAATCACTATCATCTAGTCAACCAATAAAAAAATCTTTATAGGGGGGGGAAATAATATTTTTTAAGCTCGCTGGTTTTTATCACGCTCATCATACAACCTTTCTAATCGTTTTAATCGTTTTTCGAATTTATCGAGTTGCCAAAACCTAATGACACTTTTATGCCATTCACGACTGGGTTGCATTCCTGTACCTGATGAATACACCCCCGGCTCAATAATTGATTTTTGGATCATGCCCATACCCGTAATAACGACGTTATCACAAATATTGATATGGCCATTAAGACCTGCACCTGCACCAATCATGCAATGGCGTCCAATAGTGGTGCTTCCAGCAATACCAGCACAACCAGCAATTGCTGTATGATCTCCTATGTGAACGTTATGGCCAATCATAATTAAATTATCTAATTTAACACCATTTCCGATTACTGTATCTTCAAGTGCTCCTCGATCAATTGTGGTATTAGCTCCAATTTCTACATCATCTCCAATGACTACTCGTCCCACTTGAGGAATCTTGATCCATCGATGTTCTTCAGCATCTTTAGCTAAACCAAATCCATCTGCACCAATAATTACACCACTGTGAAGAATATTTCGATCACCTATAATGGTGTGATGATATAAAGTTACTCGATTATACAAAACACAATCTGAACCTAGTTGACTAGAATAACCAATACTCGTTCCTGCTCCGATAATAGTTCGAGAACCAATTACTACTTCATCTTCTATGACAGCATAAGCCCCAACGTGCACGCTAGGATCGATTTGACACTGCTCTCCGATAACAGCAGTGGGATGAATCCCTGGCTTTGGTCTCACGTCAGGTCGTAATAAAGCTAATAGTTTAATAAATCCTAGCTTAGGATCCGGCATAATAAGGGCGTTTATAGGACAGTTTTTTGCTAACTTATTATCTAATAATAATGCTGAGGCTTTTGTTTTATTTAAATATTTTTGATACTTTCGATTTGTAAGGAAACTTATTTCTCCAGGCTGAGCGTTCATAATTGAAGCGATATTATGAATTTTACAATCCCCATAGCCTTTTACTGTGGCACCGATAGCGTTTGCTAATTCGTTAAGTGTATAAATCACTTTCAATGTAATCACAAATACAAGGTTATTTCAATTTAGCAATCACATCTGAGGTGATATCTTTAGTATCTCTCGCATAGAGTACGGTATCTTTTGGTAAAACCAAATCCACTTTCTCTTCTTCAGAAAGAGCTCTTACAACACCTGAAATTTTTGTCATAAATTCAAACATAGCTTTATTCTGTGCATTATATAATTCTTGATGAAATTTAAGTTGTGCTTGCTGAAATTCCTTTTGTTTTTGATCAATTTTATTTTTTAGCTCTTGCTTTTCTTTGTCACTCATCACTGCTTCATTGCGTTGAAATTTTTTAGTATCTTCTTGCAAAGATTTACCTAAATTAATAATTCTTTCACGTTGTGGTGAAAATTCTTTTTCAAGTTGTGTATTGATGTTTTTAACCTGCGATGGTGATGCTTGAAAAATTTGCCGTATATCCACTGTTCCTACTGTTTGCCCAATACTAGCTCCTACCCAACTTATTGATACTAATACATAGGCAGCTACAAATAAGCGTTTTGTCATGACCTTCTCCTTAAAATAAAGTAACATCAATTATAGTGCAGGTTCATATCTAAACAAAGCTCTGATTTAATTTTTCTCTTACTAAGCTTATCCCCTCCAAAAAAATGAAATGC
>NZ_NSHJ01000076.1 GCF_002871095.1 Coxiella-like endosymbiont | reverse complement strand
CTATAATCGCGTGTTTAGATGGTTTGAATATTATTTACCTCTTGAATATCGAGTTAGGAGGATAGAGAGTACCTTTTATGTACTTTTTATGTAATATAAAAAATTTTAAGTTCGATCATATAAAATTAAAATGTAACGGATCTCTGTCCATAGAATGATTCGAGGATAGCAAAAGTGGACTAGAAAAAAATAAAATGGGGATAATATACCCACATCAAAAAAGCTTCTATAACGGTTATCATTGCTGTAAAGCATATCGTTTTTTTTTTGCAACTCAATATTAACCATTACCGAGGTGCTTTCTGCTACTATTGAAGGACCTGGTTCACAAAGCAATTCCAAATAAGGTTGGTTCTGGGCTATTTTCGCAAATTCTGTACGAATCGCCTTGAAATAAATATGGAACGCACCGGCGAAATCATGCCCAGATAAATAGAGCTCTCACCCACATTAAAATATTAAATTTCTAAGCAAGCACCAACTTCATTAATTACCTTAATTAATTACCTTATCAGCTAGCTATTCAGATAAGAATTTAGTTAGGTATTAGGGTTCATAAACATTGTTAAAAAAAAACCACCACATGGAACTTGACCCCCTCCAGAGCTTGTAAGCCACTTTCCGGATGGTTTTTATAGTAACTTAGGGCTTCGGTATAGATTAATGCCAAATTTTTCTTTGTTAAATTAAATTCAGAAAACGTATTTGAAATAGAACAACAAATCGTAAATG
>NZ_NSHJ01000075.1 GCF_002871095.1 Coxiella-like endosymbiont | reverse complement strand
AGTTACATTAATGGAAGCTGCGGTGTGGGAGGAGGAAATCACATTTATTTGTGAAATGAGATACTGAGACGAAAATACGTTGAATTCATTGGAGCTAGGAGGAGTAATAGAAAAACTATACACTGAAATCTTCAACGCTGAGTGCTTTATAGGCAGTGCCTTTATGCTTATTAAAACCACGTTGGCAAAAAAAAAAAAACACGTGAACAACACCACTAATAACTTTCTTGAACTCACCCATAGAAGAAGTGAGTCATAAGTTCCATGAGCAAGAAGTGAGTGCCAAAACAGATAATTTCAGCGATGGCGACTGCAGTCTCCTACAGCGCGCAGCGTGGTCTTCGCCGGTCCAACTGTGTGTAGGCAGCACCCGCAGGCATATTGAGAACACAATAAAGAGGAAATTTGTGCGTGCAGCCAACTCGTGTGGATCGATCAATCGATAGATAGATAGATAGATAGATAGATAGATAGATAGATAGATAGATAGATAGATAGATAGATAGATGCAGTCTTGTTTTGGCGATGTGCTTACAACAAGAAAACGAGTAAACAACAGAGGGCAGTTTTATAAGAATGAGTGCGAACTAATTCTGTTATTCAAGCGCAGTCAAAATAAATACAACATTGTTAGACTGGTCAAGGTCATGAAAACCTAAGTCGCCAAGAAGTGCTATCGGTGTCGAAGAACTAACGCCCGTTCCCTCCCTCATAATCCACCGCTAGGTAAGGT
>NZ_NSHJ01000074.1 GCF_002871095.1 Coxiella-like endosymbiont | reverse complement strand
GCAATAGATAAAGAATCAATATTACAACACATCCCCATCAAGGGGAGAGCTTTGAAAATGGTTTTGAGCTTCTTGTTATTCGAAGACTCAAAGGCCGCCTGGTAATGGGACTTAAGCAATAATATTTTTTTATTTATTAATTAAAATCAAATGCACTAATAGATCTTTTGTTGCAATGTTTGCTTTTTGAAGAATATTAATTTTATTGACTGTCTCGATTATTTCCTGATCAATACTATTGAAAATTCTATTATTGAAAAATTTTCTTGATTGAAAACGGTACATAAAATAATAACTGATGTTGTGGTTTAGATATTCAAAATTATACCCTCCCCACAGTACTTTGCGAAATTGAATTTCAAATCAAAAATACAATCGTGAATATCGTAAAGCCAAGGGTTTAGTAATCCTTTAATCAAAGAGAAAAGCCATGCAGATTTTATCTTTTTCGCTCATCTATTGTCATTAATTTTAAAAATAAATTACGTAGCTGAGGTGTGTACATAAAATCGCCACCAAAGTAATATAAATCCCAATCTGCTAAAAAAGTATCTATCATTATGATACCTTCTTTATAAGAAGGTGTTTAATAAAATAGCCGTTCTCGATAGAAGCCCATAACAAGGCAATACATAAGGCTTACTTTCATAGATGGAAGTTTTCTCAAAACTGTGTATAAAAAGTGAAATATAGTAAGTATTCTTTTATTGGTGATTACAGGGAGTTATTTATTTG
>NZ_NSHJ01000073.1 GCF_002871095.1 Coxiella-like endosymbiont | reverse complement strand
CTTTTAGGTATTGAGTATTGTCCGACGTATTGAATAATCGGGATTTTGTATTGCAAGTAATTGTGCAACTTCTACTTTAATTAAGATTTTTTTATTATAACTGTTCAATTGTATTGCATAGGTGGATTTTCTATAGCTGTTGTTTTGTTATTAGCTATATTTATTATAGGTGGTGTTTTTTTTCAAGGGCACCATATTTTCTAAAAATTTAATTTGTTAGAGGGAGTTGGATCAATTATTAGTCTTAAGCATTATTCAAGAATGTTTGGGCCTTCTTATCAGAGGTTTATTGCTTGCTGCTTGCACTGTTTCGACTTTTTTAACGGCTGAGATATTGTGGTTTTATGTGAGAGCTACGGATCAATTGGAATGCTGGAATGCATGAAAAAGAATTGGAGTGGATTCTGCTTGAGAGGGTAATTCCTCCGCAGGTTTCTTGGCAAGGATTAATTTGACCATATCACTTTTGATTGGTAGTTATGATTGGTAGTGATTTAGTGACTGTTGGTTAGCTTGGGTTAAACAATAATTTCTTTTGCTGAAATATGTAGTTGGTAGTAAGTTGTTGTGGTGATATTTTGCATATAGTGTTCTTAAGAGTATCGTTTTTTTAATAATTATTACTTGGATCACGGTGTATTAAGAATATTATTAGGAACCGAATACTGTATGTAGGAACAAATCGAGCAATGACAAAAATAATAATTTATTTCTCCATAATACTATTGACTAATAC
>NZ_NSHJ01000072.1 GCF_002871095.1 Coxiella-like endosymbiont | reverse complement strand
GTGTTATATCGAGCGTTAGAAGATTTCTAATTGGAGAGCATGATTGGCGAAGGTCCTACAGCTTATTTTAATTAAATTAGATTTACCTCTTTTTAATTGAGTAAGCATTACTACCAACCCACAGTGTGTTATTCATATCCCTTCCAAGTAATCCTTTTGGAATTTTTTACCCAACTAATCTAGAATTTTACCACCTCAACGATTTAGTTCGCATAGTAAGTCAAACAGCTAACATTTTAAGGGTACATATTTAGGAAAAAGTTACTTAAAAATTAGGCTCCTCACTATTTCATCAGCACTCCCATATTGCAAATCGCTTACTGCAGCGAATTCATGACTTTTCAAAAACTTCAAGCTTATAGAATCATTCCTAAAAATATCCCTAATGAGGTGCTAGATTTATTAAATGTCGATAATCATAGTTTAGATGTGATGGATTGAAAATTACTTCACACTATTTAAAAAATTCCAAAAGGAGGATCTATCAGAATCGAGAATCTTACGACAGCTATTTCTCTAAGAAACCTAGCTCTCTCAAAGAGGTTATTGAACTTTCTTGAATTCAAGAAGAGTGTATTATTCGTATACTTCGAAGTCGTATCTCTACAGAACAAGCCTACCACCATTTGAAATTATCCGTATATTTTTCCACTTCAGAAGAACGACTACCCATCGAAAACTATAACCTAAACTTTACTATCTTACCCAATAAAGTTTTTACTTAATAGGTCAGAGA
>NZ_NSHJ01000071.1 GCF_002871095.1 Coxiella-like endosymbiont | reverse complement strand
GCTAATGAGAGGGCGCAAGCCGGAGAGAATGCTTTTTTTTGGAAGAAGTCTGCACGCGAACATACTGATGCAGATGGACTCAGGTGTTCGAGCAGCCGTTCGTTTGTGGCGTTGTCATTTTACTTTAGAGACCGTTTGTGCACTGAGGCCGTATACAACATACACAGATGTCAAAACAATATCCTTCATATCGCTTATGCAGGTGATGGCTTTCTCGCGCTTTGGCCAAATATGCAGGTTCTATAAATTTAGCGGCAAGAGTGCTGCGGCCACCAATAGTAGGCATATTGTACTTTCAATGCGAAGCATTGTCTTGCGTATACTGCAGGTATATTGAGTATCTATCTATCTAGCTATATATCTATCTATCTATCTATCTATCTATCTATCCCCCTACATATGGGTGCTCTCTTGATAACTCCGATAGCTTGGGGTATAGAAAAATTACTATAAGAGGGTAAAATTCTTTGACGAATATGACTCGTTGGTCATTACATGAATAATGTTACTATCTCGTTGCGTACATCGTAAAAGACTTTCCGCCAGGCAGTCCTACATAACCGCGGACGGTTATGTGCCACTGGTATGCGGCCCATACCCGCTCGTGTGCCACGGGTGATTGACAATTGTTGTCTACCCAGGAATGGTGAGAACAGACGAGGTAAATATAATTTATGAGCGTTAGTAAAAATTTGATATCGGCAGTATTGACCCATAAATACAAATAATAGGTATCAGGG
>NZ_NSHJ01000070.1 GCF_002871095.1 Coxiella-like endosymbiont | reverse complement strand
GACTTACCAAACCACACTGCTTTAGGGTTTTAAAATGCACATTTCTCGTTTGAAATGTGGGCAATTTTACCGTTTGAATGATTATTTTAAGCCTGCTTTGATATAAGCTTTCTTGATATTTTCACCTACGACTGTAACTATCAAACGTTGTTTCAATCCCCTAATCTTTTCTATTAATGAGATCAAATTTTTCTTTTTGAACCTCTCTTGAAATTTTTACTATGAAGAGTTAAATCTCGTCGATGATTAGCAAAGCTGTACTCAAAGCAGATAATTTTAATATAGTTTTAGCGGTGGTGCGAAAGGAGAGACTTGAACTCTCACAGGAATTACCTACTGGAACCTAAATCCAGCGCGTCTACCAATTCCGCCACTCTCGCAGCAATTTCATAATAGTTGTTAAGGAAGCTATTGAACAAACACTAAATATACCATAGCGACCCAACACCTCCCTTTAGCAAAAATAATCTAAGTACTAAATTTTAATCTTGATACTCTCTTAACTAATAATATCTTATGATACAGGTTAAATTAAATATCATAGTAAACTTTCAAATATGCCAAAGAAAGAGACCATCTAATACTTTTACTTTATCCTCTAGGTTTTTACTTACCCTACTTATCTTTATATTTAGACTCCTTATAAAGGCCCCCCTTCTAATTATAGGCTTTTCGCTGAAGATAAGCATAACCCAACTCACAGATAGTTATAGTGTCCTTAAAGCCATATTAATCAAAAC
>NZ_NSHJ01000069.1 GCF_002871095.1 Coxiella-like endosymbiont | reverse complement strand
AAATAATTTCTCTAGTAATATTAAGCTCATCAAAATTCATTGAGCTTTAAGAAATCCTCTTATAAAAATTAGATCAATAACAGTTCTACCGACATAAATTAACTTTAAACCTTTATTTTAACACCTAATTATTTGAGAGCTATATAATCTAATAAAATCAAGTCCTAATCGAGTTCCAGAAACTTTATTCTCACAGAAAGAAATCAATAATATACAAGGTTCAAAAATTTTATCGTTTCTATATTTTAGATATACTTATATCATGATTTTAGGTATACTTATATCATGTAGTATGTGAGATATTAACTTTTTAAGTTAACCTGATTTACTCCAAAGTACTATAAAATTCAAAATAATGTAATTTCATATTTATTTTAGTGCAGGTTATCGTATTAGATAAATAATTAAAGATAATTTGATAAATTTCAATCTGATGCG
The DNA here is from genome assembly GCF_002871095.1 of Coxiella-like endosymbiont. Taxonomy (GTDB): domain Bacteria; phylum Pseudomonadota; class Gammaproteobacteria; order Coxiellales; family Coxiellaceae; genus Coxiella. The sequence continues at coordinate 314 of NZ_NSHJ01000069.1, read as the reverse complement.
CTATAAAATTAGTAGAAATCAATAAATAATAAGAGGCTGTAAGCTTCAGCTTTTGCCTTCTATGTAAAGAATCATAAATTCTCGATCAATTCATTTAACAATACTTTTAAACTAAAATTTATTTCTGAATTTGTAAGATACTTTCAAACCATAAGAACAATAACTCATCAATAAGATGAGTGTGAAAATAATTATTCATTCACTAGTAATTTTTTTCTGTTTGAGATAACTAATAACTGCAAAAAAATCGCACTCACGTTCTTAGTAATCACATAAAATATCTCTAGCGATTAAGATTTTAATCGCCAGAACAA
>NZ_NSHJ01000068.1 GCF_002871095.1 Coxiella-like endosymbiont | reverse complement strand
ATATCTTTACAAAGATTCTAGAAAGAGCGAATCTAATTCAAGCAGCGCGTAAGTTAAAGAATATGTGTTATCTGGTTCTGATTACGCAATCAGAAAATTATTTCATGCTATTTTATTGGTCTTAGATATTAAATCTTAGATATTAAAATAGATGTAGAAATTAGAGAAAGATAGCTAGATAAATGATGTGTTTTCTATTTTTAGATGCTTCATGTACCCAAAAAAGACTTTAATTGGCATGTTAAAAGACTATTGAAGGCAGGAATTTTGAAAAAATTCAATATTATGAAAGATATGATATTCAGGAAATTTATATTCATTTAAAATAAACAAAAGAGAGTCAAAAAGTTGAAGGATAAAAAATACTAAGGTTATGACTAGTTGGTGGAGCCGAGTTTATAAAAGTCGATATTTGTAAACTCTTCCTTAAAAAGGAGACAGCTAAAATTGTAATTTTAGATAATTTCTTGTTGATAGAAATAGTTAATGTACCTAATCTGTATTAGGTTTCGTTTAATTGATGGTTTTTTATTTAAATAGCAAGCTTCTGGCTCATTTAGATAAAAAACTTGATTATATTTTTTATTTTGGGTATTGATCACGGTAATCAGTCAGTATAGCTGATCTTGTTGAAGATCGAACAGAAATAATATTTTGACAAAATTAAAGCTTTGTGAATACTTTAAATTTTATGAAAAAAATTATTTACGTTATTTACACCTGTGCAAGTTACACAGTGACTAAAAAAACTTTTGGTGAAGCATAGGGTAATAAAGAAAATAAATGAG
>NZ_NSHJ01000067.1 GCF_002871095.1 Coxiella-like endosymbiont | reverse complement strand
GTTTATTTAACTGGCACAAGCGGTGTTTTCGTTGTTGTAATTTTGTGTCAAAAAAGTCAAAATAGGATCATGGTTAGCTGCAGATCGTTGAATATCAACTCAACTAATTGTTTTAAAATGTTGTTACCTCGCGATTAGTCTTGAATTTCAGTATAACTCTCACTCTTCGTTTTATGCATTTTAACTTTATTTTTCATATACCTTTACCTTTTATAAATACCATTCTCACTTAATGAACCTCTTTTAATTTTAACTCTTGTTCGATAAAAATACTTTTACATCGTCTTTGATGCGATTTAGTAGCTTCAATCCTAACTCCCATCCCAATATTGCATTTCTCGTCCTCTGAAACATAAACTCACTTTTACTTTATCCCCACGTTTTAAAAAAACTGCAATTTTACGTAATTTAACCTGATAATCCCCCCCAACATATGTTGTGTCCAAGAACAGAATTTCATTTCTTTAAAATGCATGAACCGTTATTTTGTATTTTAAGCTGCTTTTCATTGGCTTTACTTAAATTTATACTTACCAAAATTCATAATACGGCAAACAAATGGTTTAGCCGTCGGAAAAACTTCAACTAAATTTAATTTTACTTCTTTAGCGAAGGTTATAGCCCGATCAATTTTTACGATCTTTATGTGCTCTCTTTTCTCATTTACTAATCGTACTTCTAAAACACGGATTTGCTTATTGACGTGTATTTGTTTTAATCTGATGTGTTATCTCTTTTAGGTAATTAAGAGTACCAGCAATTTTCTGCTATGCTAATCAATTTCTGCT
>NZ_NSHJ01000066.1 GCF_002871095.1 Coxiella-like endosymbiont | reverse complement strand
TTACTCTCTAATATTTATTGCTTTATCTGTTTTTTGTGTGTCACGTTACGCATTTTTGAATAATACTAAATAACTTGATCGTAATGAATTCGTTAAAGATCATATAAAACACGAATAGTTTTTAAATTTTTTATTGTTTTTTTTTGAAGGGGAGAACAGGTTCATAAGTTTCTTTTTTCATCTCCCTTTGTTTATCTCCTTAGTTAAACTGGACTTAACTTCTGTTTTTAAAACTCCGGCAATTATTTGCATTGATAATCAATTCCTCTTTAAAAAAACAACCCTCTGCTAAAATCTCTTCTTCTATGTCACGAACTGCATGATCAATAATAAAATAAAAACTCAATGAATTAAGGTAATAACAGGTATTTTTTTAGAATAAAGATTTTCTTTTTAAAGATATGATGGTTTAACTTCGCATCACATCGTTGAAATTGAATTTTTATGTGCTTCTTATCGGAGTCGGACAGCTGTTTGAGAGTTCTTCCTGAAATAAATTTGTTGAAGTTCAGCTAGTTTTTAGCTGCAAGCAGAGTAAAATTTATTTTCTGAACAGAAAGAGTGTCAAACTAAATTGACTACAAAGATAAGTTGTCTATCTGGTAAAATGCTATATTTACCCTAAAAATTAGGTTCTATTGTTATCTATATCTAATCACAGCTAATTTGATGAATTAGAAATGAAAACACAATACATTTACCCATAATACTTCAACACCCGATGCTTTTCGCGTTCCCATTCCCGACGTTTAATCGTTTCTCGTTTATCATGGGTTTTTTTACCTTTAGCTAGAGCGATTTCCACCTTAACATGATGTTTATGCCAATGAAGATTCAAAGGTACAACTGTAAATCCATCTTTTTGAATTGCACCAAATAGTTTACTAATTTCTCGCTTATTTAAAAGTAATTTACGAAATCGTTGAGGATCGGGTTTTATGTAGTTAGCCACATTAGGAAGAGGAGAGAGGTAAGCTCCGATTAACCAAGCTTCTCCAGCTTTAAAAATAACATAAGTATCTCGTAACTGAACCCGTCCAAACCGAATACTTTTGACTTCCCAACCCTCCAGAACTAATCCTGCTTTTAATCGCTGCTTATCAATATGATAATCATAAAAGACTTTCTTATTTAAAGCAATAATACGTGGCGCAGATTTTTTTGTGATTTGCTTTGTCATGAGGTTGATTATATTATCGAAATGCTATGCCTAATATCAATAAAAGTAAATTAATCTCCTATAGGCAAATAGAAATGTACACTCTGATAAACGATATTGAATCCTACCCTAGGTTTGTTCCCTTTTGTAGGGATAGTCAAATCAATGAATTGTATAGACGATGAAATACAAACAACGTTGTCACCTTCTTCAAAAGGTGGACTCAATATAAAATCGTTTACTACTTTAAATCGTCTACAACCATTACAAAATGGTGAAAATACCTTTTATGAACGGACCTTTTCGATAACTTAAAGGTTTTTGGCAGTTTGAAGTTGTGGAGGAAGGGGGGATTTGTCGAGTGTGGTTAAATTTAGAATTTAAATTTTCTTCACGCTGGCTTGCCTTGAAATTTGGTCTATGATTCAACCAAATTGCCACGATACTAGTTGATGCCTTTTGTAAACGTGCTGATATAATTTATAGAAAAAATTTATGATGCAGATTAAAGTTTGTTACGCCACACAAAAAAAACAACTAGAGATTTCTCTGGAAGTTGAAGAAAACTGTACTGTAATGATAGCAATCAAGCGCTCGGGTATTTTGCAGGAATTTCCTGAAATTAATTTGGCCCAAGTTTGCGTGGGAATTTATAGTAAACGTACCAGACTGGATAGCAATGTGCGAAATGGTGACCGAATTGAAATCTATCGTTCTCTTTTTATTGATCCAAAACAAGCGCGTTTATTACGCGTTCAGGGTTTATCATCTAAGATTAGTAAGATTAAGAATTAGTAAGATGCAAATAATTTAAGGATTGGATAGCTTCAGTTGCTCAATAGGTTTGTTTTTATCTGTCCAAAAATTAGTGACGTAATTATTGTGTAAATAAATAATTAAATGAGTTGATTGCATTCGTAGATGGCTTGGTTGGAAAGTATAAATATACACCATTTGGTTATCAGCAAAAATATTGACGAGCACTGGATCACCAAACATTGCCCGAACCTGATCTTTTGTCATTCCTGTATTTAAGTTACTTAGATCTTTATCCGTAATAATGTTTCCCTGTTGCAGGGTTGGATGATAAACACAACCTTCTACTTCTAATGTCGTAATTAAACAAACCAAGAGAATTAATGTTACACCCCACATGGAAAGCTCCTTATTGTTTCATGTTTCTAAGATTAGATGTAATTATAACGTATCTTATTCTTAAATATATATTTTAATATTACATTTTTAATATACAGCTGTCGCTTCCAGCACACTCTATGTTTAAATAATAGAAGAATTAGTCCTATTTTGGACTTATATTTACTTTAGCAATTTTATAAGCACTGATAGCACACTAATCTTAGTGAAATATCCAAAGTTTAATCCCTAAAAATTCAGTATGTGTAAAGATTACTATGTTAAAATCACTTTAAAATATCAGAGGATCTTAGGTTGGAAAATCGAGAATTACGTAAGGCTGGGCTTAAAGTAACACTCCCGCGTCTTAAAATACTAAAAATTTTAGAAAACGCTGATCCTCATCACATGAGTGCTGAAAATGTTTATCGTAAATTAGTAGATATAGGTGAAGATGTGGGACTTGCTACGGTATATCGGGTACTCACGCAATTTGAAGCAGCTGGATTAGTAAAACGAAATAACTTTGAAGGTGGGCATTCTGTTTTTGAAATGAACCAAGGAAGGCATCACGATCATTTGGTTTGCATCAATTGTGGTAAAGTGGAAGAATTCATCGATAAAATTATTGAAATCCGTCAAGAAGTAATTGCTAAAAAATCCAAATTTAAAATGACCGACCATAATTTGACAATTTACGGTATTTGTCAGCTTTGCGAAGAAAATTCCTTTATGGATACCTAAATAATCATTTGAATTCTTTAAGAGGTTTTTTGGGCTTTAAAGCTGTTGATGATCCTTAAAACAACATTTTTTTATCATAATTTTGTTTACCTAAAAATGGTGATGGGCCTTCAGCAGCTATTATGGGATCAATTAAGTAATGCATAACACTTCATTTTTAGGGAGATTAATTTATTAAACAATCAACTTACTATTTTGAGCGTTTTAGCGTTGACACTTGTTCCTGTGTTAGCTTTATTAAAAATGAATGTGGGTAGGGTGGGGATCTTTTTTCTGCTTTTGGGGTTGTAATAACTGGAAGAGCCAAGCTCATTTGGATAATACTTTCTATTGGGTTACTGTTTGTCAAGAAAAGAGTTACTGTCCATATAATGATACTGAGATGAAAAAGAATTCTTTCTCTTCCCAAAAACGAAATTTTTTGCTTTATTCAAAGCGAATAACGAAACATCCACAGATTATTGCTAGCTGTTGGATATTTTTGGTAATTTAGGTTTTTAAAATTTTAGCAGATTTTTAAGATTTTAGTTGGTTTTAAGTAATTTTTTATATTTAGATTTAATATGGATATTTAGATATGGATATTTAGATCTAAATATTTAGATTTAAATTTAATATAGATTTTTTAATTTTTACAATCCCGAATGTGTGATTCTTTAAGACTTAGACTTTTGAATTTTTCTATATAGCGATAAATAATGATAAAAAATGATAAAAGATTTTTATATTAATTAATTCTTCAAAATCAACATGAAGTTCTTAAGTAAGGTCCTTATACAAAAGATTATCAAAATTAAATAGTTTTAGATTTCAGCACTTAAATTAAGTTGTTCATAATATAAATTAAGTTGTTCATAATAATAATTTAATTCTATTTTAGGTTTTTGTAAATAAATACCGATAGTATTTCAGACTTTTCTGATAGCGATCATTTGAAAATCTTAGCTTTTAATTTCGTTTATACAATTAATAGCTTTCTATACAAAGATTGAAGCAAATATTGCTTCATTTATTGCTTCATTCAGAATCGTGAGATCCATAGCTTGAGTTCATTTTTTAATGAAATAATTTTTGCGTTTTGAAATTTTTGATACCACTGATTTAGAATGTTCCATTTGTTTTGTTGTAATATAGTGTATTCTAATTATTCATATTGATAATGCAATCAAGAAAATAACACAATAAAGAAAACTCGTAGTTATTATTTTTTACTTGTATGTTAAGTTGATTTAATTCTGTAAGGATTAATTATTACTGATCACAGTGTATTCATTAATCGTTTCAAGTAAATATCAATCCTTTCCAAAAATTGTTAAATCATTGTAGATCAATATCGGACTGTAATAAATTTTGATACACTTTAATAAATTTTGATACTAATAATTTTGATACTAATATTAATTATGAATCTTTAAAATAAAAGAAGTAAATTTAAAAGAAGTAAATTTCTGTAAAAGGAGTAAATTTCCGCATTAATTACTATGTACAGAAGTGGAGGAGAGGTAAAATGCTTCAAGTGTAATGTGTGATTATCCTAAATAAATCACTCGTGTAACTCTAGGCCCTATACATTTTACTATCGAGTTACTATCAGAAAAATTATGTATTTTAAAGCAGGTTGTTAGAGATTCTGAGTTATAAGTAAGATTTATAAAAATATATTATTAATTTTTTATGTAGAGGCACGGATTTATAGGAGGGGGAGCAATATTTGCTTCTAATAAACAGGCCTCTAAAAAAGTTATCAAATCTAACAGCATCTACAATAATAAATTTCCCTGCGCTTGTTTTACTGGTTCATATGAAGATTAAACTTTTTTTCAAAGCCAATGGTAAGCGATTCAAGGATCGTGAAATTTTTATTAAAAATATAAATATTACGTTAACATACTTACAGCTTTGAGGTGCGTCTTTCCCAGTCCAATTTACAACGTAATGTGTCGTAATAATTGTAATCAGTCGGATGAATGAGGTGTAATAAGTGTTTATATTTATGAATGTAGATTTTCCCACCTACTGCTAATGCTATGCGCTGTTGTCCGTCGTTACTTATAAATGGTGATATCTTATTATGGGAAGAAATATTGATTTTTATTTGACTATGCGCTTGGACAACTATAGGACGGCTACTTAAGGTGTGTGGAAACATGGGTACTAAAGCGATGGCATCTAATTGTGGATGTAAAATCGGTCCACCACCAGACAATGCATAAGCGGTCGAGCCTGTAGGCGTAGTGACAATTAATCCATCGGCACGTTGACTGCAAACGAAGTCGTCGTTAATTGAAATATCAAATTCAATCATTTTTGCGACATCCCCTGGGAGCAGTACTACATCATTAAGTGCAATACCTTGAGTAATGATCTTACCTTTGTATTCTGCTGTCATTTCTAAAAGAAATCGGGTTTCTTCTATATAATCCCCTTCTAAAATAGCATTTGTTTTTAGGAGCTCGTGGGGAGTAATATCTGTGAGAAAGCCAAGACGTCCTCGATTAATTCCTAGCACAGGAATATTTTGAGGAACAGCAATATGTGCGGCATTGAGTAAACTTCCATCCCCTCCTACTACAATTAGTAAATCTGCTTTTTCTTTCAATTGACTGCCTGACAGAAGGGTTAAATTATGGTCGTTCATCATATTTGCGGCGTGTTCTTCAAGAAGCACGGTCCGATTTAAAGATACAAGATATTTTTTTAAGGCCTGCAGGGTTTCGGAAGCCCCATCTATTCCTTTACGTCCCATTAAAACGATCCGATGGAATGGTGGTTTTTGCATAAGAATTGAGGATAGCTTTTTTAAAATGAGAAAGCTACAAATTATGTTTTTACAGCTAAAGAGCCTTAAGTATTTTACAGCCTCTCATATTTTATTTAGTATTTAATCTCATTAACTGACCGAGGAGATCCAAATGAGCGAAAATAAGAAGAATGAATCTGGTTTTGAATTTCAAAATACATGCGAAAAAGTATTAGAAAAAGAGCAAGAAAAAATAAAATTAGAAGAACATGTTCCTCAAGAGATAGAGGCGCATCGAGAAGAGCTTGAATTTCCCACCCGTGAACAGTTAGAGAGTCACCTTAGTAGTTTAGAGCGAAAATTAGATGAATATAAAAATCAATATATTCGCTCCCAGGCTGAAATGGATAATTTACGTAAACGGGTGGAACGGGATATTGCAAACACTATAAAATATGCTGGAGAACGATTGATTACAGATCTTTTACCTGTTGTTGACAGTTTAATTCACGGTCTTGAAAGTCGCGAATCGAGTGATCCGCATGTCCAAAGTTTGCGGGAAGGGATAAGTTTAACATTGGATTTATTATACAAAACGTTTGAAAAGCACGGTGTTGAGATTATTGATCCTAAGCCTGGGGATCTCTTTAATCCTGCTTTTCATGAAGCCATGGCCATTCAAAAAGTGCCGAATACCGAACCTGATCTAATTGCTCAGGTGATGCAAAAAGGCTATCAGCTTAATGGGCGGGTATTACGAGCTGCACGAGTGCTTGTGGCAGCCTAAATTTAAGGTTATCTTAACATTTATTAAGATTAAAGATTTATTAAGATTAAAGATTGAAATAGTTTATAAAAATTGGCTTTCCTTTCGGAGGATGACGTTAGAACTAGAGAAAATAGAATATCTTTTATATCGCACAATGCCGTAATTTAATATTAGTTCTTCTGGTGTTCGTGATTTTGTAGTTCAAAAGGTAGAATTTGTCTTGGGGGGAAGATACCTATTGGCTTGGTGTATAAATAGTGTAGAAAAGTATTCGAAATTATTGGATAATTTGTTTACAGATTAATTTAGACTTTTTAATTAATTTTTTAATTTCAATGTGATTTCGTTCTAGATTAATCGAAAAACAACTCTGAAGCAAAAAAATCATAACCCTCAAGGTCAAGTTATTTATTTGATTCAATACAAACTTAGTTAAATATAAACTTAATTTAATTATTTTATTTTTTTAAGATATAGACTGAATAGATTTTATAATTTTATAAAATAAAATATAATTATTAAATATATAATATACTTAATTAAATATATAATATACTTAATATAATATATATTATTAGATTTATTATATATTATTTAGATTTATTAAGTAAATTTAGTTTAAGATTATTCGGGTTTATTCTTGCTTATGTAAGGGTAACGATCATTCGCGATCAACACTCTGAAGTTTTTAAATAAATGAGATACTGATCAGTACTTTGAAAAATCAATTATCTATCTAATTTGAAGATTGAATTTGAAGATTGAAGAATTTTAGTAGTGTTTTAGAAAGCACTCTGTGTCTGCAAGATCTCCGTAAATCATAACTACTTACTTGAGGTAGCAAATTAGGTAATAGAGGTATTCTACCACCATTAGGTGATAGAGGTATTCTTCAGTGTTAACGAACTCTTGATAAGAGTTCTAAAGTCACTTTACTTTTAAACTTTACTGTTAAAGAAAATGTTCTTTATTTTTTTGTCTTAGAGAAATAGAACATTAGCGTTTAACCGTGTCGAAGAATCATATTTCTTAGCCTAAATCGACTTTCAAAGATTAACTCTAATTTTATCCCTTGAAATCCTAAACCCTGTCCCCACTTAGAGAATAAGGCATCCTAAATTTCTATTTTTGAGAGGAAAAAGAATGGCTGAAACTATTGGTATTGATTTGGGCACCACTAATTCCTGCGTTGCAGTGATGGAAGGTGGAAAAGTACGAGTAATTGAAAATGCTGAAGGTTCGCGCACCACACCATCAATTGTGGCATATACAAAAGACGCTGAAATCTTAGTAGGTGCCTCTGCAAAGCGGCAAGCTGTCACGAACCCTAATAGAACTTTCTTTGCAATCAAGCGCTTAATTGGGCGACGTTTTGATGATAATGTTGTCCAAAAAGATATTAAGATGGTACCTTATAAAATTACTAAGGCAGATAACGGAGATGCTTGGGTAGAAGTAACTACTAAAGATGGTCGTCCTGAAAAGTTGGCGCCACCACAAATTTCCGCTCAAGTCTTAATGAAAATGAAAAAAACGGTAGAAGATTATTTAGGCCATCCCTTAACGGATGCAGTAATCACAGTACCAGCTTACTTTAATGATTCCCAACGTCAAGCGACTAAAGATGCAGGTAAAATTGCGGGTCTTAATGTTAAACGTATTATTAATGAACCTACCGCTGCTGCTTTGGCCTATGGAATGGATAAGAAAAAAGGTGATCGTAAGATTGCTGTTTATGACTTAGGCGGTGGAACGTTTGATATTTCAATTATTGAAATTGCTGATGTGGATGGTGAACACCAATTTGAAGTCCTGGCCACGAATGGTGATACCTTCTTAGGAGGTGAAGACTTTGATTTACGGTTAATTGATTATTTAGCTAATGAATTTAAAAAAGATGTGGGGGTAGATTTACATAACGATCCCCTGGCATTACAACGGTTAAAAGAAGCGGCTGAAAAAGCGAAAATTGAGCTTTCGTCTAGCCAACAAACGGATATCAACTTACCTTATATTACAGCAGATGCTTCCGGTCCTAAGCATTTGAATATTCGTCTCACTCGTGCAAAGTTAGAATCCTTAGTAGAAGGATTAATAGAAAGAACTATCGAACCTTGTAAAATAGCAATTAAAGATGCAGGACTTAAAGTTTCCGAAATTGACGATGTAATTTTGGTGGGTGGTCAAACTCGAATGCCAAAGGTTCAAGAAGCAGTTAAAGAATTTTTTGGGAAAGAGGCCCGAAAAGACGTTAATCCGGACGAAGCTGTGGCTATTGGTGCGGCTATTCAAGGTGCTGTATTGTCCGGCGAAGTAAAAGATGTTTTGTTACTTGATGTCACGCCACTCTCTCTAGGAATTGAAACTTTAGGGGGCGTTATGACCAAATTAATTGATAAAAATACCACAATCCCAACGAAGGCTAATCAAATATTTTCAACGGCTGAAAATAATCAAACTGCTGTTACAGTTCATGTTTTACAAGGAGAGCGCGAGATGGCTTCAGCGAATAAATCGCTTGGACGTTTTGACTTAACAGATATTCCACCAGCACCGCGTGGTGTACCACAAATTGAAGTTACTTTTGATATTGATGCTAACGGTATTCTTCATGTTTCGGCGAAAGATAAAGCAACGGGCAAAGAACAATCAATCGTGATTAAAGCTTCGAGTGGCTTATCTGATGAGGAAGTGGAAAAAATGGTCAAAGACGCGGAAGCACATCGAGAAGCAGATCGTAAATTTCATAAATTAGTAGATGCACGCAATCAAGCTGATGCAATGATTCATACTGTTGAAAAATCTATGAGAGATTTAGGAGCAGCAGAAGTTACGGCTAATGAAAAAGATACCATTGAAAAAGCGATTAAAGAACTCAAAGAAGCCATGAGAGGGAATAATAAGGATGCAATTGAAGCGAAAACGAGGGTATTAAGCGAACACTCTTCTAAATTAGCAGAACGTGTCTATTCTTCTAAAAATCAGAAGAAAAATCCTGGTGTTTCTTCAGGCGCTGAAACAGATCCTAGAGACACTCAAATGGAAACTGACAAGACTGACAAGAAGGAAGATGTCGTGGATGCTGAGTTCGAAGAAGTTAAAGACGAAAAATAATAATAGCGAATAAAAATTTATCATTATTCTGGTGTAAATCCTTACTTTGGGCAGCTTCATACCAAACAACTATTATGTTTAAGTATAAACATGGATAACAATCGTTTGAAATAATCTATTAAAATAAAATAATACAAAGATTCCATGGCATCAAAACGCGATTATTATGAACTCCTGGGTGTTACTCGCACGGCAACTGAAGCTGAAATTAAAAAAGCTTTCCGTCGTCTTGCAATGAAATATCATCCTGATCGAAATCCGCTAGATAAAGAAGCAGAAATAAAGTTTAAAGAAGCACGAGAAGCTTACGAAGTACTTTCTGATTCCCGTAAAAGAACTGCTTATGACCAGTTTGGTCATTCTGGTGTAAAGCAACCTTTTGGAGGGGGATCGGGAAGTTTTGGTTTTGGTGATCTCGGAGATATCTTTGGTGATATTTTTGGAGATATCTTTGGAGCGGGACGATCTAAACCTCGAGAACAAAGAGGAGCTGATCTAGGTTATGATCTTATTCTTTCGTTAGAAGAAGTAGTTCATGGAATTACTCAAACAATTAAAGTAACAACTTGGGTGATCTGCGGAACTTGTAATGGGAGTGGTGCTAAGAAAGGCACAAGACCAGTTACTTGTCAGCGCTGTACTGGAAGCGGGCAAATGCGTATACAACATGGTTTTTTGCAAGTACAGCAAACCTGCTCTGGATGCCGTGGCACGGGACAAATTATTAAAGACTCTTGCTCGGAGTGTCAGGGTCAAGGTCGTTGCCAAGAAACTAAAACCTTATCCGTTAAAATTCCTCCTGGAATTGATACCGGAGATCGTATTCGTCTCGCTGGTGAGGGAGAAGCAGGTCTTTTTGGAGCGCCGCCGGGAGATCTTTATGTGCAAATTCAAGTAAAACCTCACCCTATTTTCCAGAGGGGGGGTAATGATCTTTATTCAGAGGCACCTATTGATTTTGTTACAGCTGCCTTAGGAGGAGAAGTTGAAATCCCTACTTTAGATGGGTCTGTACGTTTAGCGATTCCTCCGGAAACACAAAGTGGAAAACAATTTCGTTTACGAGGGAAAGGAGTGAAGGCATTGAAAAGTGGTACAGTAGGAGATTTAATTTGTCATGTTACAGTTGAAACTCCAATAAAGTTAAATACAGAACAGAAAGAATCCTTAAAATATTTTGCTAAATTATTAGCAAAAGATGATAAAAATCATAGTCCGCGTAGACGAAGTTGGTTTGATAGTGTGAAACAGTTTTTTTCCGTCAAATAAAAACGATACGTCTATAGCCTCCTTAACTTTTAAAAAGTTTTATCATCCTTTGGCTAGGTTTGAGAGGACAAACCTTTTAATTGCCTTCCCATTCACCCCAGAATCGCTTATCCTTGGACAAGTTTTTTTCAGACTTAAAAAAAAGAGGTTCTTCTGACACGATGAGCGATTTAAATCCGCTTAACGGGCGAAAACCAGCAATTTTATCATTAGCCGACGGTAGCTTATTTTTTGGATACTCTATTGGAGTAGAAGGTCAAACTGTTGGGGAAGTTATTTTCAATACGACCCTGACAAGCTACCAGGAAATTTTGACAGATCCTTCTTATTCAGAACAAATTATTACTCTGACTTACCCTCACATTGGCAATGTAGGAGTTAATGCTGACGATCAAGAATCACATCGAATTTGGGCTGCTGGATTAATTATTCGTGAATTATCTCCTATAGTTAGTAATTGGCGTGCAGAGCAATCTCTTGAGAATTATTTAAAATCTGAGGGAATTGTTGCTATTGCAGGAATTGATACTCGGCGATTGGTACGGCTGATTCGTGAACAAGGTACATTGAATGGATGTATTATAGTGGGTGAAGACGTAAATGCTGATCGAGCCCTTGCATGTGCCCGTGCTTATCCTGGCTTAAAAGGTAAAGATTTAGCCCAAAAAGCTTCAACCAGAAGGATGCAAAGTTGGGTTGAAAGAAGTTTAGCTCTCGAAAACAGCCCAAAAATTACACAGAAAAATAATTATCATGTTTTTGTGTACGATTATGGTTTGAAAAGGCAGATTTTACGTTTATTGGTAGATCATGGTTGTTTAGTAACTGTAGTTCCTGCTCAAACATCTATAAAAGAGGTTTTAAATTTAAATCCTAGTGGAATCGTATTGTCAAATGGTCCTGGTGATCCAACGGCTTGTGATTATGCCATTGCTGCGATTCAAGAAATTTTAGAAAACAGTATTCCTTTATTAGGAATTTGCTTTGGTTTTCAGCTCTTGGCTTTAGCTTGCGGTGGTCAAACAGAAAAAATGAAATTTGGGCATCATGGTGCCAATCATTCTATTCAAAATAGTACAACTGGACGAGTTTATATCACTAGCCAAAATCACAGTTTTACGGTGAATGAAAAAAATTTACCTGATAGTTTAGTTGTAACTCACCGTTCTTTATTTGATGGGACCTTGCAAGGGATTGCACATAAAACAAAACCAGCAATTGCTTTTCAAGGTCATCCGGAAGCAAGTCCCGGGCCTCAAGATATGCGGGGGATATTTAAAGAGTTTGTTCAGTTGATCAGTGAGCGTGGACAATAAAATAATATGCCAAAACGAACAGATATAAAAAGCGTATTAATTATCGGTGCAGGACCTATTATCATTGGGCAAGGCTGTGAATTTGATTATTCTGGAACGCAAGCTTGTCGAGCTCTTCGGGAAGAAGGTTATCGCGTAATTTTAGTTAATTCGAATCCCGCTACTATAATGACTGATCCAGATGTAGCAGATGCTACATATATTGAGCCTATTAATTGGGAAACAATTGCTAAAATTATTGAACAAGAAAAGCCAGATGCGCTTCTAGCAACTATTGGAGGGCAAACAGGTTTAAATTGCGCACTGGATTTAGTGCGAGAAGGTATTTTAGAAAAATATAAAGTACAGTTAATTTCTGCTTCCCGAGAAGCTATTGATAAAGCAGAAGATCGAGCTCTCTTTCAAAAAGCTATGGCTAAAATTGGTTTACAGACAACCTCTTCAGGCCTTGCCCATTCGATGGAAGAAGCTTGGGAAGTACTTAATAAATTTGGATTTCCAGCGATTATTCGACCCTGTTTTACCTTGGGTGGAAGTGGAGGTGGTATTGCTTATAACAGAGAAGAATTTTTAGAAATTTGCACCCGTGGTCTTGAATTATCTCCTACTAATGAAATATTAATTGATGAATCTATTGTTGGATGGAAAGAATTTGAATTAGAAGTTATACGCGATAAAAAAGATAATTGTATTATTGTTTGTAGTATCGAAAACCTTGATCCTGTAGGTATTCATACAGGAGATTCCATTGCTGTTGCACCAGCACAAACATTAACAGATAAAGAATATCAACGGATGCGAGATGCTGCTATTGCGATTTTACGAGAAATTGGAGTAGAGAGTGGTGGGTCTAATGTACAATTTGCAATTAATCCTAAGGATGGAAGAATGATAGTAATTGAGATGAATCCTCGCCTGTCACGTTCTTCAGCTCTTGCTTCGAAAGCCACGGGTTTTCCTATCGCAAAAGTCGCAGCAAAATTAGCTATTGGTTATTCATTAGATGAATTACAAAATGAAATTACTGGTGGTAGGGTTCCTGCATCCTTTGAACCGACAATTGATTATGTTGTGACTAAAATTCCTCGATTTAATTTCGAAAAATTTCCTCAAACGCTACCTCGTCTAACGACACAGATGAAATCAGTAGGTGAAGTGATGGCTATTGGGCGCACTTTTCAAGAGTCTTTACAAAAAGCCATTCGTGGTTTAGAAGTAGGTGTTTGTGGATTAGAACCTAAACTAGGGATTCGAGATGAAGATTCACAAATTTTCGATGAAGCGTTTTGTGAAGAGATTAGAAAAGAATTACGCTTTGCTGGACCTGAGCGGTTATGGTACCTCGCAGATGCTTTTCGAATGGGGTTTAGTGTTGAAGAAGTTTATTGGGATAGTCAAATTGATCCCTGGTTTTTGGTGCAAATAGAAGAATTAGTTCATTTAGAAAACGTAATAAAGAGTAAATCTTTAAAACAATTATCTCACGAACAATTTTTTTATTTAAAACGTAAAGGATTTTCTGATAAACGCTTAGCTCAATTATTAAAAACTACTGAAGAGCAAGTACGGCATTGTCGGCATAAATTAAAAATCCGTCCTGTTTATAAGCGAGTCGATACATGTGCCGCTGAATTTGCTACAGATACTGCTTATCTTTACTCGACCTATGAAGAAGAAAATGAGTGCTTTCAAACGAAGCGAAGTAAAATAATGGTATTGGGAAGTGGACCTAATCGAATTGGTCAAGGTATTGAATTTGATTATTGCTGTGTACATGCAGCATTAGCTATGCGTGAAATGGGTTATGAAAGTATTATGGTTAATTGTAATCCTGAAACTGTTTCGACAGATTTTGATATTTCAGATCGTCTTTATTTTGAACCGCTTACATTAGAGGATGTGTTAGAAATTGTAGCCGTTGAAAAACCAAAAGGTGTCATTGTTCAATTTGGGGGTCAAACACCTTTAAAATTAGCTAGAGCCTTAGCAAAGGCAAAAGTACCTATTTTAGGAACACAACCAGATGCTATTGATCGAGCCGAAGATCGTGAGCGATTTCAACTATTGATTCAAGAATTAAATTTACAACAGCCACCCAATGGAATTGTACGTAGCGTTGAAGAAGGATTACGTTTAGCAAAAGTATTCGCTTATCCATTAATTGTTCGGCCTTCTTATGTATTGGGTGGGCGAGCTATGAAAATTATTTATAGTGAAAAAGAATTGACTCGTTATATGACTAAAGATGTTATCGTTTCTGAAGATGAACCTTTACTTTTAGATAGGTTTTTGGATGATGCTATTGAGGTAGATATTGATGCAGTATGTGATGGTAAAAACGTTTTAATTGGAGGAATTTTAGAGCATATTGAGCAGGCTGGAGTTCATTCTGGGGATTCCTCTTGCACCTTTCCGGCTCATAATTTAAGCATAAAAATCCAAGATCAGTTGCGAGAGCAAGTCCGGCTAATAGCAAAAGAACTTAATGTAGTAGGTCTAATTA
Organism: Coxiella-like endosymbiont; assembly: GCF_002871095.1. Lineage (GTDB taxonomy): Bacteria > Pseudomonadota > Gammaproteobacteria > Coxiellales > Coxiellaceae > Coxiella. Next base: position 3,095 of record NZ_NSHJ01000066.1, on the reverse strand, counting down.
ATATCCAATTTGCAATTCAGGGAGATGAAATATATGTGCTTGAAGTCAATCCTCGTGCTTCACGGACAGTCCCTTTTCTTGCAAAAGCTACAGGGGTTCCTCTTACTAAAATTGCAGCCCTTTGTATAGTTAATGTATCTTTGGAAGAACAGGCTGTGCGAGAATACATTCCTAACTATTTCTCAGTTAAAAAACCCGTTTTTCCTTTTAATAAATTTTCAGGTGTCGATCCCATTTTGGGACCGGAAATGCGTTCTACAGGAGAAGCCATGGGAATAGGAGAGAATTTTGGTCAAGCTTTTGCAAAAGGTCAATTAGGGGGTGGGGATATTATTCCCCGAGGAGGGCGTGCTTTTGTGAGTGTTCGCGATGCTGATAAAGAGCGTGTAGTGAAAGTAGCCCGTGCCTTAGTAGATTTAGGGTTTGAGATTGTTTCTACTCGAGGGACTGCTAAGGTATTACAAAATGTAGGAATTTTGTGTACTATAGTTAATAAGGTCACTGAGGGGCGTCCTCATATTCTTGATATGATTAAGAATGACCAAATTAGTTTTATTATTAATACTACGGAGGGTGAGCAATCCATTGAAGATTCAAATATTATTCGAATTAGTGCCGTTCAACACAAAGTGTGTTACACGACAACATTAGCTGGTGGAGAAGCTACTGTTTTAGCATTAAAAGCAGTGAAGAATTCATCAAATCGTCTTCAGTCTTTACAAGATCTTCATCGTCAAAGATAAGCAGATTTTCGTATAAAACACACACTTCTGTCCATCTTTTAGAAGGGCAAGAAGTCCAATAAGCGTTGCCTTTTGTTAAAGAACTTTTGTGAGAGTATTATATAACCTGTATGCTGAGAATTTGATAAATATTTGTGTTTTTTTTCTTTCGGTATTCGTTAATCGTATTCTGCTATTTATAAAAACTTAAAGTAAACTTTTGGATATATAGAGTTATTATTTTTGTTAGTTGGTGTGTGGGTTTTTGTTAAGCTACTAATTTTAAGGGATAAAGCGTAAAATGGTGGGGCGCGGGGGGTCGGTTGCTCTTGGCCCCCCTCTTATCTATACAGTAGTCTTTACAATCCGGTATCCGTAAAACTATTTGGTGAAGCGTAGATTTTAGAGAGAATAAAAGCTGCATAAGATAAGGGGTAGTATGTGTTGGTCGTTGATACCTATTAATCTTTAAAAGTACGTTAAAGATGATAAGTCTTTAAATAATTTTATTTTTTTAAATTTTATGTGTATTTACTCTTAGATTGACGCAAAAATTTATTTTTTATCGTCAATATTAATCTACTAATTATAGTATTTCTCGCAAAAGCTTATTTTTAAGTTTAAGCAATTCCTTAAGATGTCTAGATCCATACTAGTTTGTTATACTATATCCTTCTATATTTTCTTAAGGTGATAATGATGCAAACGATTGTTCCTATCACTATAAATGGGATTTCTAAATTACGCTCAGAGTTAGAATTTTTAAAAACTGTCGAACGCCCTAACATCATTTCAGCTATTACAGAAGCACGTGCTCATGGTGATTTAAAAGAAAATGCTGAATATCATGCTGCTAGGGAACGTCAATCGTTTATAGAGGGACGTATTTTAGAAATCGAGACGAAGCTAGCTAATTGCCAAATAATCGATATTTCCCATATCCCTAATAAAGGTAAAGTAATTTTTGGATCTACAGTTACTTTGTTAAATTTAAAAACTGAAATTAAAGTCACTTATCAGATTGTAGGTGTAGATGAATCTAATTTAAAAGAAAATAAAATTTCGATATCTGCGCCTTTAGCACGGGCTTTGATTGGAAAATACATTGAAGATATTGTGGAAGTAGAAACACCGAAAGGGATAACTGAATATAAAATTATTAAGGTTGAATATCTTTAAGAAAAGAATCTTTTAATTGTTCTTGCTATAAGAAAATAGATAAAATTTACATAAATGATAGTTTATATAAATAAACTCTTAATATACTTATTAGTAATAACAACTCCGTATCTTTTTAGGAAGTCTAGACTAAATTGAGATAATTAGTATCACGAAAACTCAGTTTCTAAAAGAAATTCATAGAAGTCATAGAAAAGCGAAATAAAAAATAATGATTTAGTTAATTATTTCCATTATTCTTGAAGTCATCAATATGAATGTTAAACGAGTATAAAGTAAGTTCTCTTTTTTAAAAGAGGATAAGCTTTAAAGATAAATTTAGAAGTTTATTCATACAAAATTTTCCAATTAGCGATAAATTTTATAGTAACCATAAGATTTTTTATTGAAAAATGATTATAATGTAAAAATAGCAATAGGGAGACTCAAAACACAAAGAAACCTTTGGTATTGCCGGAAAAAGAAAAAGTAGTAAGAATTTTAAAAAATAATACGCTAAGAAATACAAAAGTATAATTTCCTAGTTTCTCTGGGATAAGTTGATATAAAATTTATTGTTCAATTTTATATCTTTAGTAATTTTACTTCGATCATTTTTAAATGAGTATTTATGGGGGGAGTTTTCTTATATCAAGAGAAGAGCATCTGGTGAGTAAAATATTTTCTGTCCCAGGGGGAACAAGAGATTAAAGTAGTATCTAAATATGGAATTTAGTTATGATTTCCATTTAATGTTACATCCTTGGCTGGGTTTTTGATTAGCGTCAATGGGTTTACCCACTAGTATATTCTCCAGTGTCTTTTTAAGGTCTTCTCCCGTTACAGGAATATCTCTACCCGGGGTGGAACGGTCAAAACGACCGTGATAAATACAAACAAGATTATGGTCAAATACATAAAAATCAGGAGTGCATTCTGCCTGATAAGCTTGAGCGATTTCTTGAGTTTCGTCGTAGAGATAAGGAAAAGGATAATCAAACTCTTCAGCTACGGCTTTCATTTTCTCAAAAGAATCTTCAGGATAATTTTTGACGTCGTTAGAATTAATAGCCACAAATTGCATACCCTTATCTTGATATTTTTTTGCTATTTCAACCATTTTTTTTTGGATGTGCTGAACAAAAGGACAGTGATTACAGATAAACATAATGACTGTAGCAATATTGGATTTTAGTTGGGCTAATGACTGTTTTT
>NZ_NSHJ01000065.1 GCF_002871095.1 Coxiella-like endosymbiont | reverse complement strand
TCATTATACTATACTTATATCTCTTATATATATCCTTCCCTGAAACGCAATAAGCTGATTATTATTTAGATATTTATGTTTTATAATAAAATTTTTCAGGATTATTTATGAAATGCCCTTTTAAAATAGAGTAGTGATTTTAGTAAAGTCAGCTCGGCAATCGCTATTTTTAAGTTTTTAATAATTTAGAAAGACGACGAAAGAGAAGAAGTTAGAACTTAATTATCAAAGTAAACTATTGCTAGTTATTCAAGATAAAAGGTATAACTATCATCAACATCCCTAATAATATAATTGTAAATTAAATCAGTGGTATTTTATAATATAAAAATATTTTTCGGGGCGTAGCGCAGCTTGGTAGCGCACTTGCATGGGGTGCAAGAGGTCGCAGGTTCAAACCCTGCCGTCCCGATCTCTAAATCACTAAAGTTATTTCAAATATAAGCCCTCGTTTAATCAATTTTATTTTACGATGGAATTTTCACTGATTTAATGATTTTAGTTATAAACGCCACATATAAACTTACTACTTTCTGTCATTGATACAAGGTTTTTCCTCAAAAGGTGTTAATTACTCTAACTTCGATTAGAGTGCCTTTTTTATTAGAGCCTACTTTGATCTGGGATTCATTTTAGTAGATTAAGTGATTAAAGTATGGGATAGGATGAACATATCAATTTATGCTATAATCGTTAGTTAATCAAATTTATTAATACTAATATGAGATGTCACGTTCACTAGCCGCAACAACAATGCCTTATTAAAATCAGATAATAATTTTAAAAGAAAGAAGAGAAC
>NZ_NSHJ01000064.1 GCF_002871095.1 Coxiella-like endosymbiont | reverse complement strand
ACCTAAAACACAGCAACATTACCTAAATTTTAACGAAAAAAGTGTTCTGAAGAACGTGAAGAAGTGGCTTGACAACTCTATTCTCCAAGAGGTAGCCGTGGAGCTTCTTCGTAGATATACTCTTGATAGGGCTTTTGAAAAAAGATCATTTACACATTGTGCTAGTAAACCTAAAGTGGAGCTCGGACAAGTATTGCGAGGTAAGCCTCTTATAAAATAAAATATTTTATTTCATTATGATTATGAAGTTTATCCCGAAATTCCTCTCAATATACTCGAACCTGAAAACCTTAGAAGGATTGAACATAAATGTGTCTAAAAAGAAGGTAGATAATATGCTTTTCAAGCATTACGTATTCAGTCTGCTATATGGGAAAGAAGAGGATTGAGTAGAGAATAATCTGGGACAGGTCATCATTGATTTTAAGGGCACTTTTGATGGTACAGCCTTTAAAAGCAGAAAAGTGCTAACAAGTTTCCATTAAAGTTAAGTTTCTACCGCATGATTCCTAGGTTTGAAGAAGGAATTGAAGGAATCAATCTGGGTGAGACTAAACTCATCGAGATCATTTTTTGGATGAATATCCCAGGAAAAATATGGAATGAAAATCAGCTGTTTTTATGATGAGGCTGCATCAAGTATTAAATCTTGAATTTCACACCTGTGGATGATCAGTTCGTTAAAAAGCTTGATATTAAAAGAGAGTATAAAAAACACTCCAAGCAAAAGGTTAAGGAAATATTGAAATAGAAGTTTACTGTGATGCTGCAATTCAATTAAAACTGAGGCTTTTAGATAAATTG
>NZ_NSHJ01000063.1 GCF_002871095.1 Coxiella-like endosymbiont | reverse complement strand
GGGTATGAGTGTATTAAAAAATCTATCTTGTACTGGATAAATGGTTCTTAATTAGGTATTATACTTTATAGATATAAAAACAGATTCTCTAAAACAAATTTTATATCTCTCTATAATTTTTTTCTCTATAATGTTTTTCTGAGCCTTAAACTCGTAATTAAATAAACTCTTCATAAGAGTTTAAGAAGAGGGGGGAGAATCTATTAGGTGGTTTATCCGATTGATAATTACTGTCTCTTAAAGTAGTAATTCACTTACCTCCATAAAAGAAATAATTTAACAATTTGTGAGTAATAGAGTTGTGCTGAAGTCAGGAAGTTAATTTAAAAAAAATTAAGGGAACATCAACGTTCATAGAATCAAAACAAAGCTAATATATGAATTAATATATGAATTATTGATTTTTTTCTCTTCGTTCAGCAATCCTAAAACTAGTATTACTTCTCTCTTTAGAGAGTCCTAAAGAGTCCTAAAAATTTTTGATTTCCTCTCTGCTTTCAATATTGTGATCGTCCTGATGCTGATAAAAATTTAGCTTTATTATATAATCATTAAAGATAATCATTAATGTGATAAAATGTTAAAGTGATAAAAATAATCAGCTACTTTAGTTTTGATCATTATAAAATAGTATAACATTTTAAGCAACAGGATAATCAAGAAGAATTAATTTAGTGGTATACAATAAGTAGAAAAGTTAGTGACTTATTATTGCGCATCTAGCGAGCCAAGATGTGCCTAAATGTTTGGTAACAGTTGAAACCTCTAGAAAGAATTTTCCTTAGTTATAAGAGGTTACCTTTTCTTGATAAGATTTTAATTC
>NZ_NSHJ01000062.1 GCF_002871095.1 Coxiella-like endosymbiont | reverse complement strand
TTTAATAACACAATAACTATTTCCCCTCTTTTTTCTTGTAATCGCTATCCTTTTGTAGATGAATAGGGGCACACTTATGGGGAGCTCTTGATGGGGATCCTAAATCATTCGCAGTTATGATGCCGTTTTATACCGAAGCTCGACTTTCTTTCTATATGTTTGGCTGTTATGATTTAAACTTTAAGATGGGAGAACTCTGAATTGGATCTTTTATTTCGATGCTAGATTCTTTTATTTTGATGTTAGATTATTACAAGAACCAATTCTTTTTTTCCAGTTCACTTACCAAATATATTATTAAGTGGGAGATCAGGAATTGCAGTAAGTATGGTAATAGATAATTATCCTGACCCCCATAATCTTGTTGAGGTAGCAGATACCTACGTTGATTTATTAGATAACCCCGAGGCCACTTTAAAAGAAGTGATAAAATTTATTTAAGGGTCTAACTATCCAACGTTTGCTGTAATTATCACTACTATTATCAATAGTAGTAGTGCAATTCAAATCATCTATGGAGCAAAAAAGTAGCTTATGTTTATATAACTGGTTGTAAGGTATTGTTAAGAACATCAGGAAGCTGTAATTTCCATTTTACCGCATGATGTTTTAAGTAATTGAATTTTAGAGCAGGTTGTAGCATAGTTAATTTTTAAAAAGTTACTTACTGTAAGTGATATTATAATGAGTCAAATCATAAAAATCCCAAGTGGCTTTATTATGTTTCCTCGCTTTCATAGGATGAATAATTGATGAACTAATGATGTATTTGTTTGCCGTAACAGATTTAGAACATAGTTATCAGGTTAATTTAAATGTTATCGGAGGAGTTAAAC
>NZ_NSHJ01000061.1 GCF_002871095.1 Coxiella-like endosymbiont | reverse complement strand
CTTCAAGGGTACATAAAATATTAAAAAGCATTAACTCTTTAGAAGAGTGAAAAACAGAAATACTTTCATTTATCTCCAAAATAATATAGTATAGCTGTGTTCATTGTTTGGTTTTATAAAGTAAAAAACTTCTCTTTAGAAATTAAAGTATAAAGAGGCTAAATCTTAATCAATAAAGTTGCAGATGATGGAGTCGTAACCTTTGACAGTGCAGCTACTTATAGTAAAATCGCTTCGTCATTCTCCCTGAGGCAAAAGTCTCGCTAGCTCTAAATATATATGCGCCCGTAGCTCAGTTTGGATAGAGTACCTGGCTACGAACCAGGCGGTCGGCGGTTCGAATCCGTCCGGGCGCGCTATATAAAATCAACTCTATCAAACGAGTTTTATTTTATTAGCCTTCGTTTTTCACAAGTTCTTAGAAGATGATTTAAGACAATAATTATTTACAATTAAAACTTTGATATTTTAATCAAAAAATCTAAATAATACATTAGGTAATAATGAAGTAATATTTTAAAAATTAAAATAAATATACATGTGAAAAAATGAAATAGTTTTTGTAGATGACGAAATAAACAATGCTCATTTTAGTTGTCGTATACTGAACTCTTTTAACGGATGGATATGGTATTAGCATTTTCTATTTTTTTGATATACAGAGGTAATAGAGTTATTCTGAAACTGTTATTTAATATTTTTTTAATTGTGGTATTTAATATTTTTTATAAATTTTTAGTAAGAAATCTACGGGGGGGGATCTATAGAGCCCTAGTTGTTAATCACTAAAATAAATTATTTAGAAATAATAAATGCACTATTTTTAAAGGAAGTATTAA
>NZ_NSHJ01000060.1 GCF_002871095.1 Coxiella-like endosymbiont | reverse complement strand
TATAAATGGTGCCTTTAGTTTCAGTTTGTTGGATTAATACTGGATTCTACAAGCTTTAAACTACTGTCCATACCAACGTACAGTGAATAATGCCACCCATAATGATCCTCTTAGAAACTCAATTTAAATCCATTAAATGGAGGATGAACCCAGGAGGATAAGAAAGGTGTTGAACTAACCCTGCTCAAGTATTATTTTCCTAAAGTGCATTTGTATATTTAGCATCTAATAAAGATCATCATAACTAAAGGGAGTTTTTTATACGTGAGTTAATAATTCATTGTGTGGTGGCAATAAGCATTGGATTTAATATTGCTTTTTAGGCTTTTTTTAAATAAATAGGGTTTTTTATTTAATTACCGATGAGTGCTTTTTCTCTTTTACTTTCTACTAACATTATGGCTGACAAATATCCTAAACCGCATTTCTAAATATTTTCTTGACCGTTAACTTAAAACTCAATAGGAAAGTATAATAAATAGTAAAACACTATAGAGATTTTTATTGGAACGAGATAATATGGTATTACTATTTATAACAGTGTAACAATAATTCTTGGAAGGATACAGACTAACAATCTCAAAATTGACATTACCTTTACCGCTTCTCAAGTCAATGAAATAAGATAGGTTGTGCACAAAGTCCAATTTATTTATTGATTTAAAACAACTCAATGACAGATAGAGTAGTTACCTGATAACTAAAGGTTACATAGAAACTGATTGGTTATTATTTTGAAGTAAAGATCTAGAACTAATGCAATAAAATATAGGAAAGCCAATCCGACGAACTAACCCTCTTTATCCAAGGAAGGGAAAAATAAAAAAACTTATTAAGCATGAC
>NZ_NSHJ01000059.1 GCF_002871095.1 Coxiella-like endosymbiont | reverse complement strand
ACATATTATATTGTAAATCATATCGACTAGATTAAAAAATACAATATTCGTGCATTACCTATAGCGTGTTAATTGCTAGTAAATTAAAATACCTCAATGCTGTAATACATTGAATTACACATTCTATTCCAGAGAATACTTGTTAAAAACGAAAATTAAATTAACGGGGGTGACAATGATTAGTGACAAATTTAATCTCGGTAATCTAATGAACAATGCAAAAAAAATTCAAGAAATGATGCAGAAAGCGCAGAAGCAATTATCAAAAATTGAAGTTACTGGTGAAGCAGGTGGTGGTATGGTTCAAGTGACCCTTACAGCTCAACATGAAGTCATCAATTTCATGCTCTCTGACGAACTTCTAAAAGAATCAAAAGAAACTATTGAAGATCTCATCAAAGCCGCTTTAAACGACGCTAATCAAAAAGTTATTAAAATTACTCAAGAAAACTTAATGTTTACCGATAGTGATAACCTCTTTGAGAGCGACGAAGAAAACGAAACATAATTCTGTATCCTTAGTTGCTGAATTTTATCCTATTTGTACCTTATTTTTTGCTATAATCGCCAATTATACTTGTTTTGGATCATTTTTACTTATTGAACTTTTAGCCATCTACTAAATACTGTTTTAAACAGTTGTAGAGCTATAAGGAATAGCAAAAAAAACACACTCCAAAATCCTTTCTCTCTCCCATACCGCCCCAAAAACTAGAACTAATAAAATCAAATATAATTACATGTGTAAGATCTATAACCGCTAAAAAGAGAAGTGGCACTAATAAATTTCCATCTAAAGTGACGATGACAGCATAAACAATCATTAAAGCACTAAAATTTCATGGATATGCTCTATTGTAT
>NZ_NSHJ01000058.1 GCF_002871095.1 Coxiella-like endosymbiont | reverse complement strand
AGTATCTACTTCTTTAACATCTAATTCTACAATTTGCTTTACTTCTTCTCCATAATCTATAAAAATAATTGTTTCAATTTAAATTTTTTGTTAGACTTGTTCAAACAAGTTTTATATTTACCATTTAAGTTAATAATAACGATAGTAAGGTTACCTTGCTTCAATGAAATATAGTGAAATATTAAGAGTTTAATTTCTTGAGATTTGAAAAATCTATTGATTTAAAAGTTTATTTTAGGGATTATTACTGTTTTCAACAAAATCCAATCTAATGTCAAAAGAAGAATCTATTGAAATGAAAGGTGTAGTGATTGATTCACTACCTAACACAACTTTCAGAGTTAAGCTTGAAAATAGTCATGTCGTTACTGCCCATATTTCAGGACGAATGCGTAAACATTATATTCGTATTTTAATAGGTGACGAAGTGATTGTAGAATTAACTCCTTATGATTTAAGCCGGGGCCGCATTGTATATCGTGAAGCAGGAAAAAAATTTATTTCATCAGAAGAATAAACTCTCCTGTAAATAGATACTTCCACACTTTCAATAAGTATCTCTCTGGCTTTCACTATGCCAACTCTAATTTCGTCTCCTTCATAGAGTTCTCTGAATAATAAATAATCTTCCAAAGAATTTTTCAAAGAAATTTTCAATTTTTCTGGATTGTAATAACTATCAAGAGAAAACTTATTTTTTTTATTATAACTATGTGCTTACTTACCACAACTATTCTCTCGCTTTTACATTTTTATATTAAGCTAAGTACTAAATTTAATGTTATGCTATTTTCTCTTAGATAGTCACACAATTTACGAATAAATTTATCAAAAATTTTCACTATCATGGCATTATTTAAG
>NZ_NSHJ01000057.1 GCF_002871095.1 Coxiella-like endosymbiont | reverse complement strand
AGATAATTGAGCCGAAATATCATTAAATTACAAATAAAACGTTAATGCTTCACGATCAATGCACCTTTGCCAAAATCCAAAAATAAACCAATTAGTGTTCTCAACTGAGAGGCACAATAAAAATGTGATTCTTTAATCCCTAAAATAGAGGCTGAATTCCTATACAAGATAAAGGGTTTATTGGTACCTATCTCAATAATAACCAACACCAAATATCCCGTTCATTCTCTTGACAGCAGCTTCACAGCCCCAGTGCTCACAAACTTCCAAAAGAACTTCAGTATCCGTAGAATTGCATGAAAAAACACCGAATTTTTTAATTCAGAGCAAATTGAAAGCGCATTATAAATTTCTCCATTATCAATAATGGTAGAATTTTCTGATTGAGAGATCATGGGTTGATATCCTGACGAAGAAAGATGAAGAATGGCTAAACGCCGATGCCCAAAAACTAAACCTGTACTTTTATTACACTAGGCCCCCTACTGAATCTTGAACCCGCGATAAAACCTTCTGCGTCATCATAGTAACGATTTCAAGATATTGCTCTTTTTTACGATACCGGCGAAAATCCTAAAAAACCTGCAATTCCATACAGATATCATTTTATCTTTTTTCTATTGCGATAGCTTCCATAACTCGCTGATAATCCGCTTTTAACAAAAGCCTGGTAAACCAATCATAACGATCCAAGGCAAGTCTACAAACTAAAAATAATTCATAACTTTTTCGATAGCTCTACTCATCCGTACTCTTTCTATGTTTTTTACTCTTCATTATTAACTTTAATAATGCTTGACTCAACTCTTATGGCTCTTTAAGAGAGACTACTACTAATCTCAACTAAGAATGACTTACAACTTCCTGCGTTACCACTACGTT
>NZ_NSHJ01000056.1 GCF_002871095.1 Coxiella-like endosymbiont | reverse complement strand
ATAAGTTGAAAGAATGAATTTCTAAAAATTGTCATTATAAATCCAGGTAATAAGCCAATTTATATGTTATTCTTTTAATGCTTAGGTAGGTAATTAATTTTAGATCGAACTGTATTCATTATATACAATAAATTGACGTTAGATAATTCAATTTTTCAAATTTATAAGCCTATTTATCAAGATCATCTTGAATAAAGATTACAGAGGTTATGGTTGATAAGCGATTTAAATAATGATAGCGAGTTTATTTTGAATTTCCGTATGTATTATGCTATAATTAAACTAGGTAAACATAACATTATTACAATGTTGTCTATTTTGTTTTTTACTCCTTGTAAGTTTAAATTACTTGTTGTTCTATTTCTTTCTCTGATTAATCTTATGTCATATTCAAGACATATTGTTTCCATTTTGAGTAATTATTGCTCTCCATACTTGACTTCTTGGGGATGATATATTGATTGAGTATGTTGTTTTTGGCTAATCTTCTTCCAGAACAGGAAAAACGAATGTATCTACTCGCAGTTTTATATTCTCTGTGGCTATGTCTTTTTTATATCTTCTCGTAAAACGGCTTTAGTGTAGTCCTTATTTATTGGAAGCGATACGACAGGAAGGGATAAACAAAATTTAACGATATCTTTCGAAATTAAAAAAATTGAGATTATATAGAAAACTGCATGGAATGCCTATCTTGATAGAGGAGTAGTTGAAGTAAATTTGAATTACAAACCATATATTTGAATTATTTTTTAACATTCTCTTCAGGTTGTGTAATTTGAAATAATCTTTTTTAATACTCATTAAAAATTTGCTTTTAGAATTTATAGGTAAATTTTAATTTAATAAATTATTGCATTTATCTTTTAGATAGGCTTTAAC
>NZ_NSHJ01000055.1 GCF_002871095.1 Coxiella-like endosymbiont | reverse complement strand
GCCCAGAGAGATATTATAGTCAGAGATATATATCAATTGTTTCTCAATTAGTTTTTAAACACTAGTGTTCAGATATCGGTTGGATTTTATTACCTATACGTAAGACCTTCTAAACTCTTTATAAAAAAGGTTAATTGTGTTTTTACTCATACTCTGTTGAAACAGGAGGGGGATGCCTATTTATTTTTTACTGTTGTATGTTTGATTTTTGAAAATGCATCTTTTATAGGTTCTTTTTACGTTGGTAGGTTTTTTTACACGAGTCATACTGGGATTTGCTTTTGTTTGGACAATACAGAATTCTTGAATCAGAATTTTTAAAGATCGGAACCAGAAATACTTCTGACATGATAGTATTGTTTTATTAGCTAGATATTCGACTTTTTTAGAAACAGTAGCGCGTAATTTTATGTCAGAGTATCTCTTATGTATATCACGATGGATTCTCATTTTTTTCTTGACCACGGAAGCAACATCTTCATAATGTTGGATTATGAATATCTACAATTTTTCTTGGAATCGGTAAAATAAAATCCCCCCTTTAAGGTTCTGGCTATGATTTTAGAGTATGAGTGAGAGTAAATTCATAATATATTCTAACTACTTAAGTCAAGATTTAGATCACTTTACCTCAAAACACATTCAATATCCACTCACTCATTGAGGTATTTAAAATCTTTCAAGAAGAATGGATTGTTTTTGAAAATATTTATCTTGGCATGATCCGAATTCCTGAAATTGATTGGCGGTATTAAAATGATTTATGGGTTAGGATGTAAGTAGTAATTTTCCTACTCACTTTGGAAAAGAAAGGAGGACAATTAAAAGATATTAGTGAGGTATTTAAAAACGATATATTATTTGTTAAGCCTCATTTTACTCCTAACGATGTAGAATTTACTTAAATCACAAAAAATAATCCTGACTATCAGCGCATTACCTCATAGAGCATTAGCTCAGCTTCCAGTAATGAAAAAGCGGCAATTTAGGATAGACGCTTATGATTTTTTGATTTTAGTGAAAGTGTTTTGCTTGTAAGCAAAATATTTTGTTAACTTTATTCTCTAATATATTAATTAATAATGATTCATTTGAGTCGACAACTACCTCATTATTTTTGTTTGCTACCTTTAATAAAACTATCAGAATTTTTTTATTACCCTGGCCCCCCACATTATGTGGTAGTATGGATTTCTAGCCATGGTCACCCTTCTTTAAAGCTAGTAAGTGTTTTTATTTTGGGCGTCGTATTTATACGTGTCGCAGGGTATGTAATTAATAACTTTGTAGATTCTAATATCGATCAACATATTCGCCGTACTTAAGATCGATCTTTGGTTGTCAGAGTGGTGAGCCTTATAGAGGTAATAGTTAGAGGTAATAGTGCTATTGATTGTTTTATGGTTTATTACGTTCAGTTTTTAGTTTTGCTATTAAATCGTTTGACTCTTGCATTAAGGATTGTAAAAATTTTGCTTGTTGTTATTTATCCTTTCTTAAAAGGATTTACTTATCTGTTTCAATTATGGTTAGGTATCTCATTTGCGTGGAGTATACTTATGGTTCTTGCTACTCAACCAAGGAAAGTCTCTAAAATTGCTTGGTTGTTGTTTCTTCCGGCTATAGAATGGCCTATTGCTTATGATACGTAATATGCAATGGTAGATCGGGAAGATGATCTTAAAGTGGATGTAAAATCAACTGCTATTTTATTGAGAAATTATGATCAAACTCTTACAAATGGGCATGTTGATTATGTTGAGTATTTTGGGTTCGTATTTAAGCTTTAATTATTTATTTTATTTAAGATTGGTAGAAGCTTTTGGTTTAATAATTTATCAGTATGTTTTGATCTAAAGGCGAGAGCTAAAGCGGTGTCTTGAGGACTTTCGCAATAATTATTGGATGGGATTGTTTATTTTTTAGGTATTTAACCTCACTTACATACAATAATTAATTGATTTATTATCATTGACGTTTCCCAATTATACGGTAAGTTTTGCTAAACTGTGTGAATTTGCATTTGTAGGATAATCAAGCGGGTTAGTGAGCATTATTTAGTGAGAATTATTATGGTGACGTTAGACGTTATTATGGTGACAATAGAATACTTGAATACTTGTAAAAAAAAACTATATAAATAATTTTATGAAAAGAAAACTCATTAACTTTATTACGGCTCTTCTTTTTTTAATTATGCAGTCAATCTATGCAGATAATCTCATTCAAGTTTACTACCAAGCAGTGGAAAAAGATCCAACTTTTTTAGAAGCACATGCAAGCTGGTTATCGGCCCAACAAGATTTACCCATTGCAATCTCAGGAAGCGGTGCGCCGGGCTCTAGTTTATTACCTTATGTGACAATCACTGGATCACTTGCACAAACTCATCAGAAAATTGCTGTCGATTTTACTCCTAATAGTGGTGATAATGGTGATAGGGCGAGTGAGTATTTCAAAAAAAATACTTATTTGGTGACTTTAACCCAACCGATTTTTAATTATGCCACTTGGAAATCGATTAGCCGTGCTCATTTTACAGTTAAAGCAGCAACAGCTAGATACATAGCCGATACTCAAGATTTAATTCTTCGGACAGCTCAAGCCTATTTTAATGTCTTGAATGCCTATGATCAATTGCAATTTACACTTGCTCAAAAAAAATCTTTTCTTCATCAGCTGATAACCGCAGAAGAAAAATTTAAAGTAGGTTTAATTGCCATTACTGGAGTTTATGATGCCCAAGCTAGCTACGATCAAGCAGTAGCTCAAGAAATTCAGGATCGCAACAATTTGGCTAATCAACTTGAAAATTTACGTGCCATCACGGGAAGGGAATATAAATCACTAGCTGGCTTAAAAAACACTATTCCATTGCTGATACCTCATCCTAGTAATATTAATGCCTGGACAATAATTGCTGAGCGGCAAAGTTATTCTATTCAATCAGTATTGTACAGTATGCTGGCGCAACAGGAGTTAGTTAAACAAACTGCCGCGGGTTGGTATCCAACTTTAACGGGTGTTATCACTCATGAAAGCAACCAACAAGGTTTTCCTTCCACTCTAAGCGAGCTTCCTGCCACTACTGGAGCTAATTTTATAAATAAAACTGGAACCACCACGAGTGGTGGGGTGAATTTAAATTTCCCTATTTTTCAAGGTGGATATGTGATCCATGCTACTCAGAAGGAAGAATATAATTATCTCTCTGCTAGTCAACAACTGAACTTGACTCATCGACAGGTAGTACAACAAACCCGTCAGGCTTATCTTGGTGTGGATTCTGGTATTAGTAAAATTAAAGCAGATGAACAGGCTATTGTTTCTGCTGAAAATAAATTAAAAGCTACTCAAGCTGGCTATGTAGTGGGAACACGTACGATGGTGAATGTGTTGGATGCTGTAACAAATTTATATCAAGCTCAACAACAATGGGCTAGTGACCGTTATATGTACATCATTAATATTATTACTTTAAAACAACAAGCTGGAACTTTATGTCCTCAAGATTTACTGGAAATCAATTCCTGGTTAGGGAAATCCGTAAAATTTGACTTGAATAAACCTGTTATTGTGAGTAAATATGCTACCGAACTACCAACTGCTTTATCCAAGAATAACTAAAATAATCTATATAATCTATAAAGAAAGTCTGTATTTTCTCCCCTCTCTCGAAATTAAAAACCTATTGGACTACAAGATAGTATGTTGGGCAGTTTATTAGGCAAACAGCTCAATCTTCTATTTTTCATCATAATAATTCGACACCAAGTTGGGGTGATTGTTTCAAAAGGATACTATTTCATAGTACAATTATTCACCTTTTCTAAAAGTCTGATACAGAAAACTTGAGGAGAAAGCACATACCGTTTAAATTTAAAATTCTTGATGAGAAAAGCTAGTATTACTTGATGAGTAAAGCTAGTATCAAATAATAAGTAATGTATGAAAACTTTTCTATACCCAAGTTAAAAAATGGCTCTAGCTTTGAAACTCTTATTGTCTGATTTATAAAAAGACTCTTATTATCTGATCTATAAAAAGATAAGTCTTTGCCAAAGCACAACAAAAAGGGGGGTGTCCTGTGTTTTTCCCCCTTGATTAATTCGTTAACTACGATGAGTAATCCAGAAATTGCTGAAACAATAGATATAAAGTTCTGACTGTGTAGAAATTATAGAGTTCTCTATAAATCTCCCCTATTGATGAGAGAGGTATCAGGAAAGCGTGTTCAATAAAGTTACCTTTTTATATAGCTGAAGAAAAAGGCTTCTTACCTTTACAGGCAAGGCAACTTCTATAGTTTAATTCACTATCGATCCATTGTAGATGCCGATTCAGTGCTCCTCTGTTAGCGATACTGACTTGGTAGGCTCGTTCTCCAATATTTTTTCTTTCTTGTGGATTATTAAATAATTGTGCTACCTCGGTAAAAAGGTTTTTGCTATCAGAAACAATGATCAGTGCATTAGCAGTTTTTAGTAAATCACTTATTATCATAAAATTTTGCAAATTAGGTCCACTAATGATTGGAAGACGAACTGCAGCGGGCTCAATTAAATTATGTCCCCCTATTGAAACTAAGCTGCCGCCTACAAAAGCTACATCGCTCGCTGCATAAAGTAAACGCAACTCACCCATGCTATCGCCGAGTAAAATATCTGTGTAAGAATAGGGGGTTTTATGTAAACTGCGCTTAGCGATCGAAAAACCAGTAGCTTCACAAAGATGAGCTACCTTATCAAATCGATTAGGGTGACGAGGAACTAAAATTAAAAGAGCATCCTGAAATTGATATCGTAATTGGTGAAAGGCCTCAAGAATGATAATTTCTTCTCCTTCGTGAGTGCTAGCAGCAATTAAAGTTGGACGAAGTCCCCAATTTATCCGTAAACTTTTTCCTGCATCAATTAAAGACTCGGGTAAGTGTAAATCAAATTTTATATTGCCGGTAATCAGTAAACGATTAGCGTCTAATCCAAGCTGGAGAAATCGCTTGCCGTCAAGATTACTTTGGGCTGCAACACAGGTGATCTGTGAGAGCATTTTTCGAGTAATTTGAGCAATACGCTGATAATTATGCATAGAACGTTCAGATAAGCGAGCATTCGCTAGGAGTATAGGAATTCTTTTTTGATGGGAATAATACAGTATATTTGGCCAAAGTTCGGTTTCCATGATAATGGCTAGTTGTGGATGAATACGGTTTAAAAATCGCTTAACAGGTCCTGGTAGATCATAGAGAAAATATACGTGGCGAATTCGATTTCCAAAAGTATTATAAACTTGTTCGGAACCGGTAGGGGTAGTAGTAGTAACTACTAAAGTATATTGCGGATAACCTTCTAACAAAGCTTTAATTAGCGGAATAGCGGTCATAACTTCTCCCACTGAAACTGCGTGAAGCCAGAAAGATTGTGTATTGGAATTGAGAGCAGCAATGTATCCAAAACGTTCTAAAAGACGATAGCGATAGCCTTTAAGTTTGCGAGACTGCCATAACATTCGTAGTAAGAGAAAAGGCAAAGCTGCATAAAACAACAAAGTATACAGATAACGCATATAAGATCTTATTAGTACAATTTACTGAAAATTGATACCTACTATTTCTGAATAGTGGTATCAAAAAAACTAAATAAAAATATAATAATATGTATTATGTTCCGATGCAATATACAACGTATTTAAATAATTATTTAAAACCTTTTCTAGTAAATTAGTAGAGGAAAGTTAAAAAATTCAAACACCAAAAAAGACAGGTAAAAAAAGCTATACGGGAGAGGGACCACTCCCCAGGCTTTCTTCAAAAGTTTTATGTGTGGATTGGAAGTGGTAAAGTAACCTCCTGGTATGTGTTCATATACCAATACCTCAACATATTCTAATCACCTTTTATTCACGAAACTCATTGATAATAGCGAGAATGAAGCCCAATTGCAGCATTTGCGCATAATAATGTGTTGAAGTGGTTCTTTATAAAGATGGGCTCGTTTGAAATTATTGATGATGGCCGCAGCATACTGATTGATATTAAGCCTGAATATAAAGTTTTCAGGGTGAAATTAATTCTTACCCATATTCATGGGGGTGCTAAATTTTCTAATAAAACTTATTAAATATTTCTGTGGATTGTATGGTATTGGTATTTCGATTGTAAATGCACTATCAAAAATTAATTGTTCAAGTGAACAAGGAAGGAACCTTCAATTGAAAAAGGAAAGAAAGATTTATTAAATGAATTGTGTGAATAGCTAAACAATATTAAAATTATATACCGTCGATTTATGTAGTAAACAAGAAACAGGAATTAATATTTTATTTTGGCTTGATATTCAGTATTTTAATCGTCCTAACTTTAGCATATCCGCTTTAAAGCATACTCTAAACGCGAAGACAGTTTTGTGTCCTGGATTATGTGGTTCGATTTACTGTGTGACGAATACACTGAAAAATATCTTGAATGTTTAATGGTATTACACAGACGGGGGCATTAAGAAGCTACTTATTGTTAAATATTGTCTGTAACTCTAAACGTCTATCAGAGAGGATCTTTGGGTAAGTAAGAAATTTTGTAGGAGTTCAAGAAAATGTGGATGGAGTAGTATTTAGTTTCCTACAAGGAAATAAGGTATTAGGGAAAGTTATGTAAATTTAATTTTTACCTTTATGAAAGGGTGGGACGCATGTTAATAAATTACGTGCTGGAATATCGGAAATAGTGCGTAAATTTTGAGAAATTCATAAATTTTTACTTTGTCATTTAAAATTATCATGTAAAAATATTTAGGATCAGTGTCGCGATCTATCTGTAAAAATAAAAGAACCTTAATTCTTTAGCTAGACTAAAGAACTATTAATATTCCCCCTTAATAATATAAGGGGTTTGTGATTTAAGTTTCTAAAAAATGTTTTTAGTTTATGGTTTTAATCATAAGATGGAAATAGGAAAAGCATTGGCCGACCTGACTATTATTGCTAATGTCCAAAAGCGATTTTGTATTATTAAAAAAGTAGAATGTAAAAAATAATCATTACTCCACTTTTGACTCCACTTTTGCTTGAAAAATTCAAATTGTATTGTATCGGATACTATACAATAGGAATTGTTTTTAGTATCGGAAGATCTTGCTCTGGTGGCTTTCGGAACAATAAGACCATACATAATATAAATAAAAATTTAAAGCCGTTATGCCATTATCTGGAAACATATTAAATACTTGAGAAAAAAGTAAATGCCTGCCGAATAAATACTACCTTATCAAGCAGTATATGCTATTACTATTGTGCAATTGGTGTTGACCCCAACTCTTTTAATTGAGAAGGTTTTAGTTATGGGAAAATTTATATTTTAACGGATGCTGACTCAGATAATTATCATATTGCAACGTTACTCTCTGACTTTTTTATAAAAATTTTTATCCTTTTAACTAAAGGATGCTTATGTGTTTCTGGTAATGCCACTATTTTATCAGATTGTCATTCAAGAAATTTTGTATCCATTGGACGAAGATGAAAAAGTAGGTCTTTTAGACTAAATTAAATCTAAAAAATTAAACGGTACTATTTAATATACAGCGGTTTAAAAGATTGAGAGAAATTAATCAAAATCAACTCTAAGAAACCACTATGAATTTTGATGCTCTTTGCTTAGTTCGCTCTTTGCTTAGTTCAATTAATAGTACAATTAATCGTAAAAGTTAAAGATAAAATGGAAGAATTTTTAGATATGTTGTTAGCTAATAAACGAGCCACTGATTGTTAGAAGTGAGTAAAGTAAAAAAGAAAATATTTCTTAACTTGAAATTTAAAGAATAAAAATCCATAAAAAATAGAACAGTTTTAGTTTTGTGGCATTAGTGAGTGCTACTACAGTTAATGTGAAAGAAACGAAGATATCTATGCCGTTAAAAATGATTAAGGACAGGGCTAATTTTATCCATCTTCGTGAAAAAAATGGGATAATAATACCTCACTTCCCGGGAGTTATCCATTTGTGAAAATTCCTCATTAAAAAAGAGCTTCAAAAGCTAATCTTTAAAAGGTGATTTCTGATAATCAGTAAAAATTAGTTTTGTCTTCTGGAGATAATTTTTATTCTACTATTTTTGTAGATAGTACGTAAAAAACAGGATATCGTAATGTTGTTATCAATGGGTGTGGGGAGGTTACGGTATGGAAAAAGGATTTCTTGTTATAAATGATTAGAAGGGTCACTTTGTGATATCTAATTCTGTAGCCGGGGCAGTGAAAAACTATGATGTGATGAATATTTATTTAAGGATTTAACTATGGAAGAGCCTAATCGTTGAACTTTTTCTTGGTTCTCGTAATGATTTTAATTTTATTATCAGTGTTTTTGAGTTGGTATTTAGGTTTTACCTGTACTTAGATTGACGGTAGTAGTTACTGTTGTAAATCGGGGGGTGTTAGTTTTATACATTACAGTTATACAGTACTGATTGAGTATTACTATTATAGTTTTTTCATTTTTTTGGTGTTACTTAGTAAGCTTTAGGTAAGCCATTCTAATTTTAAGAATTATTTTCTTTATTTACACTCTTCTAGTTATTAGACGATGAGTTTATTTTGAATTATTATTTTAATAATAATTTTGAATTATTTTTTAATAATAATACTAATGAATAATATTTTTTATTTTGAGCATCGATGATTTGAAGGGAAATAAAATTACGTAATGGGATACTTCATAATTATCAAACACGTACTTTCATATTAGACGGAATGAAAAAATGAGTACGTTTTTTGTGTCATTCTAATCCTAGAAATTCAGGATTTTAGCAATAGTAACAATCATGTGAGAAGACTATCCTTATGATTGATTGAATAAAAAATAAGTATTATCTATACGAAAACCCCAAAGCTTACCTGAACAGTTTATCTGGTTTAGTAGATATTAAATTTTAAAAAATTTAATCCAGTGTAAGATTCGAAGAGTGGTAGATCTCACCAATTAAAGAATTTCTTTATTTTATGTAAAAAAATCAATTTTGCATTAATTACTGTAGTTACAAAAACAGAATGGCAAGAAATTTTAACTATAGCAT
Source organism: Coxiella-like endosymbiont (assembly GCF_002871095.1). Taxonomy (GTDB): domain Bacteria; phylum Pseudomonadota; class Gammaproteobacteria; order Coxiellales; family Coxiellaceae; genus Coxiella. Next base: position 8,961 of record NZ_NSHJ01000055.1, on the reverse strand, counting down.
CTTAAAATTGATAAATCGTGTGTTCTGTTATAACAAAATTTAATGGAATATCCCATTTTTCAATGGGGATTGTATCGATTTTTTGGAAGTTGTAAGCGATGCCTACCAGTATTAGTTTTTTTACAGTTCTATCTTCTAAAGACCCTAAAGCCTGATCATAATATCCTAAACCACGACCTAATCGATTACCCCTGTTGTCAAAAGCAACCAAAGGTAGAAAAATCAAATCAAGATTAGTGATTGAAATAAGTGTTTCTCGAGAGGTATCAGGTTCTTCGATGCCGAAACGGTTTTTAATTAAAAGGTTTTCTAAATGATAGGAATAAAAATCTAAGTAGTTCTGACAAGAACGTAACACAGGCAAATAACAATTTTTTGGGATTGTCTGTGCTTTTGTGAGCACATTGTCAATACTCACTTCACCATTGTTTGCCTTATAAAAGGCGATATTTTGACTAAGTTGAAAAGGTTTTAGGGTCATTATTTTTTTATAAACTGCTTGGGCTGCATAAGTTTGCTCTTGAAGCAAAAGACTGGTTCTTCGATGACGAAGAAGCTTACGCAGGTAGTTTTTCTTACTTGTTATTGCTGAATTCATTATAAAAACCTCTATGAGATCATTAAAAGTTGTTAATTGAACCAAAAAAGGTTTAAGTATGGGAGAGGAGAGCGGGCGCCCTCTCGGGAACAAGCACCTTTATTCTTCCCTTCTCTCATGGGGTATGTAAGTTCGATGGACTTGCTCAATAGGGTGATTACAGTCGATTCTTTATTATCTTCCTATCGGTTCAACTATCGGTTCAAATACATCGAATTTACAAAAATTTTTAGAGAAGATACTATCAATTATACAGCAATTTCTTGGTTAGTTTCTAGGAAATTTGAAATGTGTCGTTGAAAGTCCTGAATACGCTGGTTCATAACATCGATATAATTATTTTTTTTGTTTACGCAATTGCATGAGTTCATCACAGATATTTAGAGCTATTAGTATAGTGATGTGTTCAGTACTGTTGATGTTTTACGGTTTGATGCACTTTCTGCATTTGCTCATCGACATAGTTAGCGGCTTATTGGAGTGCTTTTGTTTGTTCGGGAGGGCATTTGATTTTATAACTGCGGTCGAGAATTTTTACTGAAATAATATTTTGATCAATATTATTTATGGCATTTCTTCCCTTAATTGTGTGATTATTTTTTTATTTTTTGGGCACTATGAAGATTTATTTTTACCAAAAAAGATCATTCTCGTGCATGATTTGCTGATTTTTTCCGTAGCATATTATTTACTGTTTTTTAAACGGTCTACTGAACGAACATAATAAGTAATCTACTTACTTAATATTTGAGTTCACTGAATCTAAAAGTGTGTTTTGCTTGTATACTTGGAAGATCCTATTAATATTTTTATAAGAAATACTTATTTTAGTATTAAAAGTAAATTAAGAATAGTACCACCCCCCCTTAATCAGGTCAACCTTACATAGTTTTCTTAGAGTGGTTCTGTTGCTTGGTGTAACCACTCATGTAATTCTTTATTTTGTAATAAATCTCTTAATACAAGGTAAATTTTTTGATGGTAATCATTAATTTGTTGAATTTCTTGCTTAGAAAGCTCTGCTGTATTAATAAGTTTTCGACAATACGGTACTAATGTAAGGTCTTCAAAGCCATAGAAAGGGCCGTGACCCGTCATACTGTCGTGAACTTTAAATTTTTCAGTAACTAAACAGAGGTTTTCAATTCGAATGCCATATTGATTAGTCATGTAAATACCAGGCTCGTTACTTACGATCATGCCTGGTTGTAGGGGAGTTTGTGTATAGCGAGCCGTGATGGCTTGGGGTCCTTCATGTACGCACAAATAGTTTCCAACGCCATGTCCAGTTCCGTGACTATAATCTAGTGCTTCACGCCATAAAAATTGGTGGGCAAAAGCATTGAGGTGTTCCCCACAGGTTCCTTTAGGAAAGATTGTGTGACGAATCGCAAGGTGTCCTTTAAGAACTAAGGTATAAAGATGTAATTGTTCTTGTGTGGGATTTCCTAAGTGAATAGTGCGAGTAATGTCAGTAGTACCCGAAAGATATTGTCCACCCGAATCGATCAAATAAAGTGTGGAATCATCGATAGAGATGTCAGTTTCTGTTGTAGCTGTATAATGTACGATAGCCCCATGAGAGCCGAAACCACTAATGCTGGGAAAGCTTAAATCTAAACATTGCGAGTTTTCTCGACGAAAGACCTCTAATTTTTGAGCCGCTGTTATTTCACTAACCCCTTCTTGCCAGTGATTTTCTAACCAATGTAAAAAACGTATCATGACAATAGCGTCAAGGATATGTGCTTTTTGCGCACCTTTTTGTTCTATCGGGTTTTTAACTGATTTGAGTAATGTAATAGGGGAGGGTTTATAAATAAATTTTTTGGCATTTTTCAACTGTTTTTGGATCCACCAATTAGTTGTTTCAGGATCAATCCAAACACACCCCGACAAAGTGATAAGGACTTTTCCTAGAGTGTGGTAAGATTTAATTTGGACCTTAATCTTTTTGAAGTAGCTTTTATCCGCTTCAGTAAGTTTTTGTGGCTCTGTAATAAATAAGAAGGACTCATGTTGCGTAACTATGGCGTAGCTTAAAGCGAGGGGATTGTAATCAATATCGTTTCCTCGAATATTAAATAACCAGGCAATAGCATCAAGAATATTTATTACCAGAACATCTGCACCTTCGGATTGTAGAATCCTACGAAGAGTGAGTAGTTTGTCTTTAGAACTTAGCCCAGCATATTGTTCAGGGTAAAGTCGAATGGGATTCTTTGGGAGTGCTGGACGATCTTTCCATATTTGGTCCACGAGATTATTATTTACCAATAAAAGTTTTCCTTTCTGTATAAGCAAAGCGTTCTCAATTTTTTCTACTTGGTGGATGGTAATCACTTTAGGATCTGTAGCAAAGATAATGGGCCTTTTTTCCTCACGCAACCATTGATCAATACTGGGTGTTTCACCCTGGCCTATTTTCATTAATTTAAAAAGGGTGTTGTCAAGCTGCTGTTCTGCTTGTAAGAAATACCGAGAGTCGGTCCACAAAAAGGCATTATCCATTCCTATAATTAAGTCTCCTAAGGATCCTGTAAATCCACTAATCCAGACTCGACGTTGCCAACAAGGAGGGAGGTATTCATTGTTATGGGGATCACTGGTGGGAATATAGTAATAATCGGCACCAATTGTTTGCATTAATTGTCGTAATTGGAATAATCGATTTTTAATGGAGTTATTAATCATACTAATAATTTTTCCTGTGCTTTAAATTAAAACTCCTCATCATACTTGTTTTTAATTCTTCTCACGAGGCTGTTTCGTTTTAATTTTGGTGAAAGTTAAAAATATCTCAAATTGGCATTGGTATGATAGGATAATGCTTACTATGCAAACTAAGCCAGTTTCTCAAAATAAATCAGATCTTATTATTCTTGGTTTAGGTCTTATTGGGACAAGTTTGGCAGTTTCTATGCAAAATCAAGGGCTACAAATCAAAATCTTAGAACATCATTTTTCCGAAGCAACTTTAGTTCTTCAGAAAGATATGAGGTTTATTACAGTTTCGTATGTTAGCTACCAAATATTACACACATTAGGTGTATAAGAAGATCTGGCTCTTGAGTCTTGTACCATTTCTATCGTTCACCTTTCGGATCAAGAAGGTGGATTAGGTAACTTACATTTTCGAGCTAGTGAATTGAGGGTTCCCGATTTTAGGTTATGTAGTTCCTTTGTATAAATTACAGCACGTACTGTATCAGTGAGCCGCCTTTCAAAAGAATCTAAAAATTATCCCTATTATTAAAATTCTTGCTATGCATTGTGCTGAGCTGACTTCGGTTAATTTCTTAACTTTTGAGGGAGAAAAAAATTTGTAAACAAATTTGCTCGTTTCTGCGGACGGAGTCCAATCTACAGTGCGGTGATTATTAAATATTCCTACAAAAGAAAAAAAATCACAATGAGGTTGCATTGATTGTCTCAGTGGAATTAGTAAAACCACATAATTAAACTACCTATTAGGGATTTACTTTGTAAGGAACACTACCTATTTTAGCACTCTTTAACCAGAGTCAGTGTCGTTTAGTTTGGTACTTGTCGAAACACTTAGCTGATAAAGTTAACGAGTGCTCTGATGAGGAATTTCAAAGTAAGGTTCAAAAAAAATTCAAACATTGTTTAGGAGAAATTAAATTGCTTAAATGAGGAAGCAATTCTCTTTACAGCTATTAATTGTTAAAGAACAATTTTGTTCAGGCTTTGTTTTATTAGGAAATTCTGCCCATACCTTTTATCCTATTGCTGCTTAGGGTTTAATGTAGGATTACGAGATGTGGCAACGCTTAGCGAATTAGTAATCTTTGCTTATCAGAAATATAAATTTTTGAGGAAAATTAATCTTTTGCAAAAATATATTAAATGGCGTAAAAAAGATCAGAATTGTATCATTAGGTTAACTCGCAATATTTCACAATGGTTTAATTTAAAATTATCATTAGCAAATCGAGTTCAGGGTTTAGGGTTATTAGCAACAGAATTATTTCCTCCAATTAAAAAACCATTCTCCAAACGTTTTCTTGGTTTTCTTGGTTTAGCAGGACGTTTGCCCAAACTACTGCAAGGTGAACTTGAATGGATGATGTGAGAATGGGGGTCTAAATTAATCTTCGTCATTATTATTGGTGATGGGATGGGGATGGTAGGGCTATTATTAGGAACATTATTAGTAAATATTAAGAACATTATTAGTAAATGCAGAAATAAAATTATCCTAATTGAAGCAAGAAAACCTTTGTTATGTTCGGGTAAAAGTCGTTTAAATGCTCGGGTAAGTATAATTAACGCAGTTTCCCAATGATTATTTAAAAAATTAATTGTTAGCATGATATTCATGGGTCAACTTATTCTTCTTTGGTTAAATTGGATGTGTTGGATAAGGTGAGTGGAGGAGAAATTATTTTTGATAGTGCCGATGTTGGTGCATCTACTTTAGGGTTTAGGGGCTTTTGTTGAAAATCAGGAGATTGTTCGAGTTCTTTGGCAAACTTTACAAAAAGAGGATCCTTTAGTCGCATTTATTTGTTCAGGTTAACCTTGAAATCTCTTTTCTTTTAAAGAATATATTGCTCTTGAGTTAGATAATTAAAAAATAATTCGTACTTTACTGGGAGGGGGGCTGATGGTTCAAATTCATGGCTTCGTAAGCAGATGAATATTACTATACAAGAGCGTTTTTATGAAGAAAGCGTTCTTGTTAGGGTTCTTATGAAGAAAGGGCTCTTGTTGCCATTGTTAAAACCGAAAATTCTTATAAAAAAAATTGGTTGGCAAGCGTTTTACCAGACGCTGTGTTAGCTTTATTACCTTTAGCCGATCCCCATCATTGTGCTATTGTTTAGTTGATTTCTTTAGAAGAAGCAAGATTAATAGATGCCGATGAAAAATCATTTAATAAAATAAATAATGCTTTAGGTTAGGATTTGGTGAGATTCAGAGACTAACACAACCCAAATCTACTCCCTTAATTATTTCTCATGCAAGAAAATATCTAGATTCTCGTAGAGTATTAATTGTTGACGCAGCACATATGATATATCCCCTAGCAGGATAAGGAGTTAATTTGGGTTTTATGGATCTAGCTTGTTAGCACAATAAAAAATGTGACGTGGGTAGAGTTTTTGGGTTTTACGTTGCTATGAGCGTTGGTGTAAAGGAGATAACCTTATGATGTGAGCAGTGATGTGAGCAGCCATGTGATTTCTTAAAGAAATTTTGGGGACTCAATTATCTCTTGTTGTTCAAGCACACAATATAGGATTAACAATGATAAATCGATTTAATTTTCTAAAAATTATTTTATAAAAATTGCGATTGATGAGTTAATCGATTTGCCTCATTTAATTAGGTATGAAATAACTTCAATTAGGTATGAAATTAACTTCAATTAAATTAAATCAATTTTTGATCATTTATATAAGGTTGGTTTCACCGAATTATCAGGAGATTTTATGAAGATACCTTGTTGAAGAGCGATTGTAGGTCAAGCTCTCTGCTATTTTGATTTAAAAAAATTGGAAAAAAGTAGTTTTTTGAAATGATTACCTTTTTAGTTTTAAACAGTGGTTTGGGAGTGGCTTGTTATGTTAAATATGCAAAAAATATTAGTTAAGTTTTTTATAGAACATTAGATTTGTACCACTAACCATCCTATTTAAAAGGAATTTAATGCGCTTATTGTAATGAATTAATTTTTTTGCGGTTAAAATCATCTTAAATCTATCTAATGAAGCTCTATCCGTACTAGTCGCATATTATATTTTAGTTAGTTATTCCTTCCTGCGGATTAAACACCTTGTAGTCTGAAAAGGTATAGGTAATGAGTGATATAGGTATGAGTCAATGGTCATAATTAGAAAGTTTCAAGGTGGTCATATTCAATTCTAACGATTCGGTAAACCATGAGTATGGTTTGGTAAGCCAGTGGCTAAGATATTAGCCATTGCTATTTCATTGATTTTATTAGTGGTGTGTGTAATATTTAAATTAATATTTAAATAGTATTTGAATTAGTGAAAGATAATTTAATTTATTCCTCAGAATACAATAACTATTTATATCATTGATTTTATTATCTATTTACTCACTAGGGATAGGAAATGATACATTAACTAACTTATTTATAAAAATATAATAAGAATTTAAGTACTTAGTAAATGCTAGACAGCATCCCATAAGTATTTTTCTCTACAACGAAGAAAATGACAGATGAAGCTGAAAACAATGTTTGTTTCGCGTGCGTCAGGTCTGTGGCTGTGGTACTCTGAAGGCTATCTTGGTTAGCCTTTAAAACCCACTAAAAAAGTTATTGCTAAATTAATCATGATATCCCCCAACTTAATTAGGTGGGAATTATTATGGGAATTATTAGTTGTGTTACACTTTTTCGCTAATAAAATTAGTCAATATGAAAGTTAGTCAATTTTTTTTACCTACTGTTAAAGAAATTCCCTCAGATGCTAAACTGAGCAGTCATCAATTGATGATACGTGCGGGTATGTTACGTAAATTAGCGAGTGGTTTATATACTTGGTTACCCTTAGGGTTGCGTGTTTTAAAAAAAGTGGAGAACATTATTCGGGAAGAAATGAATCGGAGTGGTGCACTAGAATTATTAATGCCTGTAGTACAACCGGAAAACTTATGGCAAGAATCAAATCGTTGGGAAAGTTACGAATCTGAATTATTAAGAATTATTGATCGCCATAAGCATGTGTTTTGTTTTGGTCCTACTCACGAAGAAGTAATTACAGATGTTGCTCGCCAGGAACTATGTAGTTATAAACAATTACCTATTAATTTTTATCAGATCCAAACTAAATTTCGCGATGAAATGCGTCCCCGATTTGGCGTAATACGTTCCCGTGAATTTTTAATGAAAGATGCTTATTCTTTTGATCTTGATAAAAAGGGAATGCAAGCGGCTTATAATAAAATGTATGAGGCTTATGTGCGTATATTTACTCGTTTGGGATTAAATTTTCGTGTGGTATTAGCAGATACTGGAACTATCGGCGGTGACTATTCCCACGAATTTCAAGTTCTGGCCGATGTGGGTGAAGATATTGTAGTTTATAGTGATGCAAGTGATTACGCAGCCAACATTGAAAAAGCGAGTGCTCAAGAGCCGCAAGGTGAACGACCAGCACCTACGGCTAAGATGACAAAAATCGCAACCCTCAACATTCATACAATTAAACAACTAACTAAGACATGGAAGATTTTCCCAGAAAAAGGAGTCAAAACTTTTATCGTGAAAGGAGAAGAATCTCCGTTTGTAGCGCTTATTTTACGAGGTGATCATGAATTAAATACGATAAAAGCGCAAAATCTAGCTGGTGTTGCTTCTCCATTGGTTTTTGCTAATGAAAAAGAAATCAGAGAAACTATTGATGCTGGGCCTGAATTTTTAGGACCTGTAAATTTAGCTCTTCCCTATATCGTGGATCGAGATGCTGCGCATTTATCTGATTTTTTTTGTGGAGCTAACGAAGATCATTTTCATTTTATAAACGTTAATTGGAATCGTGATGTTCCTTTAGGAAAAGTGGCTGACCTTAGAAATGTAGTTGTAGGGGATCACAGCCCCGATGGTAAAGGTTACTTGCGTTTTGCTCGAGGAATTGAGGTGGGTCAAGTGTTTCAACTTGGTGAAAAATATAGTCGTAAAATGAAGGCCACCATTCTCGATGAAACGGGAAAAAGTCGCTATATACAAATGGGCTGTTATGGAATCGGTATTTCGCGAACGGTGGCGGCAGCAATTGAGCAGAATCATGATGAAGCTGGAATTATTTGGCCTGAAGCAATGGCTCCTTTTTCAATAGCTTTAATTGGTCTTAATAGGCATCACTCTTATCGGGTACAGGAAGCTTGTGAACACATCTATCATGAGTTAACCAAAGCAGGTTTTGAGGTGCTCTGGGATGACCGTAAAGAAAGACCAGGTGTCATGTTTGCTGACATGGATTTAATAGGCATTCCACATCGGTTAGTAATTAGCGAGCGTGGTTTAAATAAAAATACTTTAGAATATAAATTTCGTCATAATAATGAGATAGAAACTTTACCCATTAATAAGGATCTAGCTATTTTACTTAAAGAAAAAACTGAGTGGCACTAAACTTGGTAGTAATATAAAGTCATGCAAAATTCGAAGAGTGAACACTCCAGTTTATAGTGGTTCAACGTTTTCTCTTATTTTTTTTATCTGAAATAAAAGTTAAATCTTAAGGAGGGTGAATTTACCCTAGCTTACTTAAAAAACTAGTTTGCCGACGAAGCATACTATCATCATGATTATTAATATTTTTTTATTTATATGCTTTCTGCGAAGTATTGTCTATCTGATGTTT
>NZ_NSHJ01000054.1 GCF_002871095.1 Coxiella-like endosymbiont | reverse complement strand
AACGAAAATTTTATATAAATTTCTAATTTTTAGACAGTATTAGCAAAACATTGAAGCAATAGTAGTTAAAGATTATACATACGTAGTTTTTGATCTAAAAAATTGTAGTGAATCTTTTTATCATAAAATTAAATTAATACAGAAATGCTTATGCTTTTTAAAACTTTCAGAATTATTGACGGATTAAAAAGATTATATTACTGATAAATTCCATTGATAATTAGCAATTTTTATGATGCCGGTGCGCAGATTCGAACTGCGGATCTACTGATTACGAATCAGTTGCTCTACCACCTAAGCTACACCGGCACAAAATTTCTTAATTTTTTCTTATACTTTCTTAGCCTTTCTTTTTACTTTCTTTTTACTTTTTTTACTACACTTTATTCTCTATTTTCTAATAGCTCTATTCAATAGCCCCAACCCTGAAGCTTCACAGAATTCTTTTACCTATTTATGATGAAAATCATAACTTCTACAAATATTAATCACTAGGGGCAGTCCTTATGATCACGTAAGCTAGTAGCAAGGTCAAGGCTTTCAAAATAAATATCTAAATTAGAAAGTAATACCCTTTCACTTATAAGAAACAAAACTGTATTAGTAAAAAGGTTAAGTAATTCAAAAGCAAAAATCCTTTGTAATTTTACACTAATAAAATTTCTAGTTGTAATTGATATTATTAAAATCTTGATAATTATCATTATCCTCTTTTATCAAGAGGATGTATATCCGTCCCTCGAAAATACATTACACCAAACTGCTACAAGCCACAATTTCCTATAAAATTAGTCGTCTAAGAATGTTTTTATCAAAAACTAAAGATCTTGCTGAATGTTCAGCCAGAAAAAATTTTATTCCTCCCGCTATATATAACAACTAACAGACAC
>NZ_NSHJ01000053.1 GCF_002871095.1 Coxiella-like endosymbiont | reverse complement strand
TGACTAAACAATGCACATCAAACTTCTGTATCTTGATACTTTTAAAGAAAAATAAAAATAGTTGGAACTTGGTTGGGGTAAATTAAAAAGTTCTCCAGTAATCTATAAACCTTGAAAAGGTTCTTCTAAAAAGATATAAGTTTCAGTATTAAGTTGTAAGACAGTATAAATCCTTTTAGGAAGCGATCAAGACTAATAAGTTGCGCTTAAGGATAGTGTTAAAAATTTTTTGATAGAAAAAAGAGCTATCGAATCTCATTCTGTCCATATTATTTTTTTCTAAAGAGAAAAAGATTTTTTAAATTTCTGCCGAATAACAAGTATCTAGGCATCCTAAGGAATGGTGCGTCATTAGTGTACAAGTGAGATTCACTTAGATTGTAAGTGTTAAAAGATTTACAGGCCTTTATAAATAGTAGTAATTTTACTAGTAGTAATTTTACTGTGTACGGGTGTTGAGTCATTAATAATGGTCATTTAATTAGTTTCCTGAAAATAATTTGAGAATTTTTTACGATGATAGATTTGCAAGGTCTCATGATTTTCTAATACTACTTTTTTAATTAAATCGAAAACACTAAGGTCATAAGTTTTTTATTTTCCATTATTTTCAAGATCGTGATTTTTTGATTTTAGAGCCAATTTAATAATCATAATTGAATAGTTTTATAATTAATCAATAATCAATCTAAAAAGTCATTATCCATTTATAATGAGAGGCTATCTAGTAAATATTATTAATATTCATCTGATCTTATAAGATGTTGATCAAATTTTTTGTTTTTAACTATAAATTAGTTATTAGTGAATGTTTTATTAATCAGTTTAAGTTTCCTATTATAATGAACATAATAAAAAACTGATTAAAAGAAGAAGATAATAGTTTAAATCATTGAACAAA
>NZ_NSHJ01000052.1 GCF_002871095.1 Coxiella-like endosymbiont | reverse complement strand
AACCAACACAGGCTCTATTGAAAAAACTTAATAAAATTAAAAATCTCTTTTTGAGGTAGGAGCTTATTCAAATAATAAGCTTATTCGATGCCAACAATTTAATTGAATTATAGCAGGTTTTTACTTGGATATATGAGTTTATGGGATCTTTATCTTTTTTGCAATATCTATTTGACGCATTCAGTTCTTTTTAAAGTATGCGTGAAGTAGTTATTTCATGGTACAAATGACGGTAAGCTAAATCTAAAGTTTTCACTTTAGATAATTAATTAGTATCTTAAAACTGCTACTAAGTTTGTTTTCTTTGATTTTTCCTGGTTTCATAACAGAAAGTAAATGATTAAAATTTAAAAAGAGGCTTTTGCTTTGGTAAAAAGTCTAATCATTTTATCATGAATAGGCTTCCCCTATTTCTTCAATAGGTTAAGAATTAATCAATGTGGATGTATTTATCATGTATGTGAAATTAAAGTAGAGTCAACCTTGACGTTAATTAACGGTGGCGTTATGGTTAGAGTTTTAAAATTATTGACAAAATTCCAAGGACAGAAAACGTTGACATAATACTGTTAATTTTCTAGCTTTATATTTAAATTTGGGCCGTTAGCTCAGTTGGTAGAGCAGCTGACTCTTAATCAGCGAGTCCACGGTTCGAGCCCGTGACGGCCCATTTAAAAATCAATAACTTATTTCAGTATCTAAAATATCTTAGCATTTTAGGTTATATTTAGGTATGGAAATAATAATTGAAATTTTAAGTGAACAGTATAGCATAGTTAATAACTAGAATTCTTACTTCTGTAATATTATATTTTCTATTTCAATGAAATGTTTAATTTCAGCCATAGGGTAATACATTTATAAAGTGATTCGACTTGTGACCCAAAAGATTTTATTGATTTTCTACTATCACTTTCGATACAGATGTATAACCG
>NZ_NSHJ01000051.1 GCF_002871095.1 Coxiella-like endosymbiont | reverse complement strand
AGATGATACTGTGTAGCTAAAGTAAGATAGTCTTTTTAATTTCGTGACTAGATGCACTACAATGAATATTTAAAATTTTATAAAAATTAAACATTTTAATAAAAATTTATTTATAATTCTTTAGGAATTCTTCATAAGAATGGACTGATTTAACAAAATACTCTGGAAATAGAAATTCAAATAAATAATATTAGAAACTTTTTTGATACAACCCCAAAGCTCTTTAAGATATTTCTTATTAAAAGTATTCCTTATTTCCTTTCAAAGTTAAATTTAACACTGATCAGTGTTATCAATTTTTTCTTAATACATCAATCTTATTCAGTTTTTAGGTAGAAATATAGACTTATTAGATAGCTTATCTCGCAAAAAAGCTATCAAAAAATTGATAAATACTGATTCAGGAAAGAAGCTGAACTATAATGTCATTAACCTAACTTAAACCCTTCTAATTTTAATAAAGACTATTCAATCATTTATAAAATTACTCTCTCTCAAAATAAAGAGTTTTAACCAGAAATTTAAATCGTTTAGTTAAAAATGCAAATATCAATACTTATTCCTTACAATTATAAAAAATGCATCAACGACATTACAATACAATCATTTATCGAGCAAGCGCCAAAATACTTTTAACCTAACACCTTTAATAACTGTCAATTTTTATTTTTACAAAGTTTAGCTTATTCTCATTGATTAGATAATCAATTTATCAAGCAAAATAATTCTAATAAAAATTGATACTAGTAGGTTTTTCCAGAAAATTCTTATCCTGCTTTAAAGTAGTCTGCTTATCGAATTGCATCAAAACCCAAAATTATTAGCATATTTCATTTCGTTAAGAAGCGTGACTCACGCTATCGATGATCACACCAAAACTCTAAAATTTGAATAGTATATGAAACGTTATATTTTTAGATTGAGGGATATTCGTAACCAGGCTTACTCCAGGCT
>NZ_NSHJ01000050.1 GCF_002871095.1 Coxiella-like endosymbiont | reverse complement strand
GTATTAATTGGACATCAGAAATAACAGCAGGATTAGCTGCATCAATAGAATCCACTAAAACAAACTGATTCCTTAGTTTGTGTTTTTTTAAGTCATCAAAAGCAGCATCACAAAAAAACTCACCCACTCGGTTATCTCACACCACAGTAACCATGAATTCAACACCATCCGTACCAGACCAGTAGAATCATCAAGTAAGATAAAAAGTCTTCATAGATATACTAGACCCTGAAATCAAAATAGTTTTATTATCTTTTAAAATATTAGCCTGGATAAAATATTCTTGATCATCTTTATTTTGAAAAAAACTTGCATATTTAAGTGATCACCAGCCAACTTCATAGCCTTTTGGATCATTTAACACAGTAATCTCATAAACTTTGATTGAGTAATAAATATAACTTTAAACCCTGTCAAAGCATTTATTAATGCTAGAATTAAAGCTAATCGAGCAGAAATTCCTGCGTATAAAATAAATTTCACTGTAAAATAATCAACAATATTAGGCTTTAATTTTTGAGATAATTCTAATAAAGAAAAAATATCTACGTCTTTGATAAAATTTAAACTACCATGATCAAGTATAATTGTGTGATGTGTGCAACCTGCTTGGGTAATTTGCTTGTTATAATCTGGAGTTGCGACATGGACATCCTAGCCTGCTTCTGCTTTTGTAACTTGAGCTAAACTTAAGCGATAAAACATAAAGAATTTTACATTCTGCTAACTCGTATTAATAATTTTTGTTTCAATTCTGGTTTCATTATATTCATTATAATTGGAACATAAGAAGACTCCATAGTGAATATTACTAATTCCTTTTTCCTAATAAATGCTCTTCCCAACGCTAGCGAATTAATTAATAATTTAATAATCATTTTTCTCTAATTTTTGCACGAAAAGAAGATCTTCTACCCAATCTCTCAATTACCCTCCCAATCAATATAATTAAAATATAATTAATAGG
>NZ_NSHJ01000049.1 GCF_002871095.1 Coxiella-like endosymbiont | reverse complement strand
CTAATATATTCGGTAAACTGTTGTACATTGAGAAAATGTACGTCATACTACTTTCACTTAATACCTCATATAAAACACTGAATAACTTCAAACCTGCCAAACGACACAAATCGACACTTCCTTCCGTATGTTCCAGCCGGAATAAAACTCTTGTATCTTTTGCCTTCAAGGAAAAAACATGGCCGAGCCTAACAATATCGTCAGATCCATTTTCGCATCAATCATGATGCGCATTCTGCGAAACCGGTTTCTGAACAACCTAGAACTCCTTGTTATAACATCGTAAGCTCTTTCAATAGAGACACCCCCTCCAAAGGAGTTTTTGATATAACATCATGCAATTTGAATGCTGCTCATCGTCATAATAATATTTAAAAGTTCAGAATCGCTAACTATCATTGATAAACAAATTAAACCTCTTCCATTGATTGAGGCATAAAATTAATCTACTTACCCAATAACCTTTTCGGTAACGACAATTAAAGCGACTTCGTTTTATTGAAATTCATCATCAAGTAAAATAACCATTCTGGTGCACGTAAATTTTTAAAGCAGTTTCGATACTATCAAACACCGTTCTTTCTTCATTAGAGATTATTTTTCGTTTTATTTGAGCATTAATTTTGCTATTAAATTACATTCAATATTTACCTTACAACACTCTATTACCAAATCTTTTTTGTTGATTATATACAGTTGAGATTCTTCTAAAATACCATTAAAAATTATTCAAACCAATTGAGTTTTTTCTTCTTTAAATTTTAATATCATGGTTTGATCTTTAATATCATGGTTTGATCGAAATAGCCTGTAACAAAGTAGGCCCATTTGTTTTATATTTTAGTCATAAAAAACGCTCCAAATTAACACGATCACCTGCTTTATAAAAGCATATTGAGATACGTGCTCAAGTATCGGAAGATCATTCACAAAGACAATCGTTCAATTGTACTTTTACAATACGTACCAAACACCATTCACTGTAATGG
>NZ_NSHJ01000048.1 GCF_002871095.1 Coxiella-like endosymbiont | reverse complement strand
ATTTTGAAAGTGTATTCCTAGGGAGACTTGCTCTATTCCCGTGCCTTCCAGATTTTAACTAAACGTAACAATATTCCCATCATGAAAGTATTAGCTAATACAAACAACAAACTTGCGAAAAGAGCAGTCTGGCAGCTTATAATCAAAACAATTTTAACATTGAAGAGTTGACTTATTATGAAGTGATTTCGCCGCAAAACAGTTGAATTATTTCCGGCTGCTGCCGAAATTGGAGCAATGATTGGAATGAAAAATAAAACTATACGAAAAGAGATGGCTTTTTTGGGCTTCTATGTGGGAATGGCTTACCAAATTATTAATGACCTCCTCGACTACAGTGAGGATTCTTCTAAGTTGGATAAAAATATCAGCGATGATTTAGGAGAAGGAAAAACGATATTACCATGAATTTACTCCAAACAAAAAGCTAATTCTTGAAAAATTAAGCTTATTCGTGAAACTATTAAAAGAGGAAGCTTGAAAAATTTATTCTTCATCATGCAAATTATTTCTGATACTAAAGCTCAAGAATATACCCAACAATACGCTCTTCAAGAGATTGAAAAAGCAAAAATTTAATTACAACAATTATCCCCTTCTCCTTTTTGCTACAGTTTAGAAGCATTAGCAAAATTCGTCTTAAGCCGCCAATATTAATAATTTACGATACGGCTGTGCTCATCTAGTAATCAAAAACCACCCACGAGCGAAGGATAAATTTTCCTTATGCTAGTTTCCAAGATCTCTATATTTAACGATAAAATTAGGTGAGGCTTAGTCTAAGTGAAATAGAAAAAATGTTTAACAAGAAATTAAAGGGGGAATATAGGAATAGAGTCAGGGGACATAGATTGTGCTAAAGCGCAGCCATTGCTACTTTACCTTTGAGAGAGGCACTATTGTGTGCTGAGGCTGGATCCTAAAATTCTCCTTTAGCTCGATTAAATACAATTTTTAAATGGTTTAAACCATCTCTAGTAAGATTTTTTTT
>NZ_NSHJ01000047.1 GCF_002871095.1 Coxiella-like endosymbiont | reverse complement strand
AAATTATTTTCATTAATTTTTAGTAAATTTTATAACGCTGCCACTAAGAAATCCTTAACTTTTTTTATTTTCTATTATATTAACTCATATTCATCTAATAAGATTCGATCTAAATAATACATAAAATTAGATCTTCAAAATTTACTATCTGACTATGACTAGTATAAAAAGTTTGGAGAAGAAGAATCCCTTGTAGGAGGGAACGGTCTTTAGAAGTTTTGGTATATTAAACCTTTTGTGAAACTCCAGAATAGCAAAATTTAGTGTAAATTTAATGTATGATGTAATGAAGTTTATAATATGTATGTTTTGCTCAATTCTTTAAAAAGACTAGACAAGAGATTATGAATCGCTTGCTTGGCAGAACAAATTTATCTGAACAAAAGTAAAGTGAGCTTTAAATTGTTTGTGTAATGGGCATCAAAAATTTTATTTTTAATTTAAAAATACTGAAATTTTGATTATTAAACTCCCATTGATAATGACCCAAATGGGACACTTTCTCATTTTAGATGGATATCTTTTTGATGTGGTGGAGGGGACAGCCTATGCAAGTGTGTCATCAAATTAAGTTATATATATATCAATTCTCATATTAAAGATCCTGGAGTTGATCAATTCTTTTGAGATGATCCGACAAAGAAAAATTTAGGAATTTTCTTCTGCTTGGTAGATTCGCAAGAGGTTTAGATACAATCACATTAAGTAATCAAAAAGCTAATATTAATATAATCAGACTGAATATAGTGATCTTAGTATATTAAATGTTGATTAGGATTAAAAAGCTTTTATAATGATAGCGACATGATAACGACAATAATATTATTTCTGTTATACGAGAAGGTTAATTGAAGGATGATTTTGATCAAATGTGAAGTGAAGAATTAAAATTGTAGAAAGTAGTATGGTTCAGAAAGAGTTTCTGAATTATGTCATAATTCTTAGCTCTCAAGCATAAAAATAATTAGATTAATATTTGATTCTCATCTTTTATAGAGGTGAGGGGGGGGAAGGAGAAA
>NZ_NSHJ01000046.1 GCF_002871095.1 Coxiella-like endosymbiont | reverse complement strand
GGATTAGAAAATGTCAAAAGATTGTTTGGGGTATTCTGGAAAAATAAATTTTATTAAAAAATAAAATTAATTATTTCTCAATTTTTGAGCTGCATGAGTTAATATGTTTTTCCACTCACTAATTTGTAAATCATGGTTGAAACCATGAATGACATAATAAGACAACTGGATAAAGAAGTCAAATAGAAAATGTAAAAAGATACTTCTTAAAATAGTTTTTAATATTTGGTCGTTTTCTATCTAAATTATTTTATAAATGTTATAGTTTGTTATACTCAATTCTTATTGAACTTTGGCTCCTTAAAAAATTAGTTTTAGTTAACTTTTCCAATAGTAGGAAGTGACCTAATTGATGTAATTCTAGTGATTTTTTTAGAACGTTATAGAATATTCTTATATGATTGATAAATTTTATATCCAGCAAGCGCTTCTTTTGGCGAAGCAGCAAGCTGAAATAAATCAAGAGGTACCGGTTGGTGCAGTTTTGGTAAAAGATAACGAAATTATTGGAAAAGGATTCAATAATCCTATTGGATTAATAGACCCTACAGCTCATGCAGAATTACTTTTAATCCGTGAGGCTGCTAAAAATCTTGGCAATTATCGATTAGTTGGTACGACTCTCTATGTCACTTTAGAACCCTGTGCAATGTGCCTTGGTGCGATGATTTATGCTAGGATTCATCGCCTCGTTTTTGGTGCTTTTAATTTACGTGGTGGTGCTGTTAAAAGCGTTTTTCAGCTTTTAAATGAACCACGGCTTAATCATCGTATTTCTTGGACAGGAGGAATTTTAGCTGATGAATGTGCTCATGTACTAAAAAATTTTTTCAAACCTCGTCGTTAATAATTTTTTTCCATAATATGACACAATAAAAAACACCCCCTTGGCTTTCTACAGAGGGGTATGAAAGTAATATTTTGTTTTGATCTTAGAAGAATATTTTTTCTTTCACAGCGTATTTAGCATGTTTATTTAAAAATGTCTTAAATATCAATTATTATATTTCTTTGGTCATATTAAAGAAAAAAAAGAAATGC
>NZ_NSHJ01000045.1 GCF_002871095.1 Coxiella-like endosymbiont | reverse complement strand
TTATTGATCTGAGGAAGATACAAATTATAATCTCCAGATATACTTTTTTATCTTTATTCACTAGAGATTAATAACCTATATATTATTCTATAATAATATAATCTACTAACCATACAGAATATTTCGTAGCTAAATTGAACAAAATATTAAAACTTAACGGATAGTTTAGTTTTTAAAAAAAATCTAATTTTACTCATTAGTAAACACTCTTGTGTTATTGTTATCTTTTGTTATTGTTATCTCTTTATAATGATGTTTTTATATCAATTTGAATGTGCTAATAATGTTAATGTTTCTTCAGGTTAGGATCGTTAAAAAACGATCCCCCCCCTATTTTATTTTCAAATAGTTTTTTAACTACCTTAAGTTTTTTAACTACCCTACCTTTAATAAAGTATTAAAAAATAAAGTATTAAAAATTTAAAAATAATAAATAAAGCCACCTGATAAGCCGGGTTCTGTCGTGAACAGTCATCTATCTAGGATGTGTGTCACCACACATCTCAAGCAGCCTACCCAAAATCCAGTGCGAGCCACACAATAAAGATTTTTATTTGGCCTTGCTCCGAGTGGGGTTTACCAATGCCGTTTCTGTTACCAGAAAACGCGGTGCGCTCTTACCACACCATTTCACCCTTACTATCGAAATTTTGACAGTGGTATACTTTCTGTTGCACTTTCCGTAAGCTTTCGCTTCCCAGGGATTACCTGGCACTCTGCTCTATGGAGCCCGGACTTTCCTCCCAGCTATGCTGAGCGACTGTTTAGTTGGCTCAGGGCATATTATACCAAAATTTGAATAAAGATATCTAAGAAAATTTCTACTTCTTCCATCCCGAAATTGGCTCCGTCTCTAAAAATCTGCTTCGCCATTTGTCCTACTTAAGTCCTACTTAATTAGAATACTAGATATCTTCTAGCATTAGACATCTTCTAGTTCTAGCAGTTTTTTAAAATAAAGATTGTTTTAATTATTTCCTTGCAAATAGGGAAAATATTGGTACAAGGCGAAGCGAATCCAGACCTTTCGGTAAACAAATCAAACGTAGTACTAGTTGAGAGCGACCTTTAAC
>NZ_NSHJ01000044.1 GCF_002871095.1 Coxiella-like endosymbiont | reverse complement strand
CAGGTCGCTTTTAGCTTATACTCAAAGTATAAGTATCTATTTAAAGTTCAGGATGAAAATATTAAAGCTAAGGCTTCTTTTTTAGTATTGGGTAAATTTGTAAGTTTTAAGGTTGATAAACCGAGTATTTTATAAAGCTCTATTAAATTAGTTTTTGATAACACTTGTAAGTGACGCTTAATCACTTCTAAGTCACCACGGCTAATAGGTCCCGTTAAAACTCTTTCAGTTGATTGAGCAATATCAAGATTATCTAAAGTATTTTTCATGAGATTTAAAATTATTTTAATTCCATCTTCTCTCATTATTCCAGCATTGTTAAGACAAGATAAAGCACTATCGCATAGGGTCACCAAATAATTTGAAGCGAAAACAGCTGCAGTATGATAAATAACTTTATTTTTCTTATTGATTTGATAAATTGAATAATTCATTTTTTTGAAAAGGTGAGATAATAAATTTAGTGCTTCATGATCGCCTTCAAGAGCACAATAAGTAAGATCATTACTTCTTATATTAGAAGATTTAGAAAAACTTCGCATCGGGTGAGCACTAGCAATATAACATTGTTTTTCTTTTACAGAAATCAATAAATCCGATGAAAGAGAACCACTACAATGAAGCACAATACTACCCGATTTCAAGTTAGGGCTCTTTGCTAATTTTTGACAACAAGATTCTAAAACGTCATCGTAAGTGGTAATAAAAGTAATATCAGCTGGTGGCAATTCTTGGATACTTGCGAAAGCCTTTCCCTGTCCAATAGAGGCTATTGCTTTCTTACTACTTTCTAACGAGCGATTACAAACCCCTTGAATAAGAGCAATATTTCTACCTATGATTTGTTTGGCGATAGTTTTTCCCAACCGCCCCACTCCAATAAAATTTATTTTAATGCTCATAGTATTACTCAGGTAAATTATACAGATTTTTTATTTTAATTAGAGTAGGTAGTTATAGGAAGGTCTAAAATGAAAAATTTGACTAAATTTAAAGATAGCTCAGCTTCAAAAGAGCTCTTTTAATATTTTTATATCTTTAAATTTATAAGGCTTATAAAAGAGAAGTTTACATAAATATAAGACAGTTCCTTTTTTATTTCGGCAATCATCATTTTAATTTAAACCGATGGTACAGCTTTATTTTCTAATCCAGATAAAAATAACAGGGTAAGATAATTTTGCTCTATCATTAAACAGCAATAACAAGTTTTATAAACAGATTGTTTTTATAGATAATGTCCGAATAATATTTTTAAAAAATATTATTCAAATTCATGGATATTCTCATCTATAGAGCTTCTAAATTTACAAGACCAAAATAAGCTTACTCCTAAATAAAAAATGTGATAAAAAACTAAATTACATAATAGTGTATATTTACCGGTTCTTCCTTCGTAAATAATGAATCGTTAAGGATCTACTTCTTCCTGTTTTACAGGATAAATAATACTATTGAACACAATCAGCCTCACATCGACAACACTTTATTAGCTTTTTAGATATTCTTGATAGAATTCTCTATAAACTCATTTTAGCATAATCATTAAACTGAAAAACAAAAAATCCGCAACTCACCCTAGTCCAAAATTATTTTTTAAAATATACTTTTATAGAAGTAGCACATTACTTTTAAATCCACTGTAACTTAATAATAATGAGGGGGGGGGTTGTTCATTTAGTAGGACTAAAATAATTTTTACTCTAAATAATTTTCATTATAAGGAAGATAATCAACACCATAAATTTTCTTTCTGCTATAAGAAATTTGATGGATTGTTGCAATGCAAAATATCTTTAATGGAGGTATAGCGATATTTTTTTATTTTAAGATATTTCATTGACTATGATTAATATCCTAAGATCCTAAGATAGGAAACTGCTTATACATTAATCGAACATAAATGATCTGATTATTTTTAGCTACTAACGTGGCTCAAAATTTAAAAATACAGCGTAAAAGCTAAATAATAACTGTGTCTTCCATGATTCCCAATGTTTGTTTACTTATATCCATTACATTAACAGCTACGTAATTTTCATATAAAAATTCATAACTTTATAATACTTAAATTTTCTATTTCACAAAGTCGTACTCCCGTTCAATGAGAGAAATAGTTTTGAATTGTGTATCACACATATTGTGTATCATCATAATAAGCAATATTTTTTACATCACTTTTTTCTGAAAAAATATACAGTTTTTATCATGAACAAAAAGGTAGCTTAGAAATTAATTTACTAACTTTTCTGCTAGCGATTTTTTTTTGAATATTGCTTAATTTAAGTGTGGCCGTAGCAATATCATCCTGTTAAAATTTTCCCTCATCCCGTGGTGTTTATAATGTAGCTAATTCCAACAAGTCTCAACAATTTGTTCCTTGAGATATTTAAATGAGCAAAAAATAAAAGTCATAATCTTATTCTATAAGATATTTTAATTTATTAACTTCTATCCGTAGAAATAGCCACTAGGTGATTTTCAATGGTATTTCTATGAAATTCCCAAACAAAAATTAGCTGTTTTTATCAGGAATGATAGTTTAATCGGCATAGTAAAGTTTAATTTTCTTCATAGAAGGGGCTCCGCGGGGGATATAATTAGCTTCGGTATTTCCTGAAGCTTGTGGGGATACTAAGACTACTCTTTCTGATTAAGCAAAATAAATTATCTCTCGATCAACGAAAAAATCTTTTACTCTACATATATTTGTGAATATGAGTAGTGCGATCATAAAAATTAACAAACCTAATAATATGATTTTATAGTATGTAGTATGATTTTGCCTTCCAACGAAAGACGCATAATCAGAGCTTTTCTCTATTGTATAATTAGATTTCCCCTACTTTTTCTGAACGAGGTTCCAGCAACTTAAAAATATCCTTACCAAATTGATTCAATATGCATGAAAACATACGACAGGAAAGCCACCACACCCCCCTTCTGGACTATTAATAGGGAATAATCACACATAATAGCAGAATACTGCTCTTCCTCTATACCATGAGATTTCTTTTTGATGACCATCATTTAGCTCTGATCATTTAACTCTAAATAGGATTAAAATTTAAAGCTCCCTTTTTCAGAGATTATACCGATGAATCACCCTATCAAAATAATTTCTTGGAACCTGTTAAAATAATCCCTTTTTTAAGAATCCCCTTTTTAAGAAGCTTTAACCTAACGATATTTACCAAATGAGCCAACTAATCAATAAACTAACAAAACATCGTCCTAAACCTATGGTCCTCATTATTCTGGATGGATTCGGGGAAAGTAAAGAAACGGCCCATAATGCAATCAAGCTTGCTAATACACCCACTTTAGACCAATTATGGCTCCACTACCCTCATACATTATTGGACGCTTCGGGTATTGCGGTAGGCTTGCCAAAAGGGCAAATGGGCAATTCGGAAGTGGGGCATCTTCATATTGGTTCTGGTCGGAAAGTACCTCAATATTTAACTCAAATTAATCAGGCAATCTCAAATGGTGATTTTTTTAAGAATTCTGTATTTATTGATGATGCCATTAAAAAAGCCAAACAACATAACAAAGCCATCCATATTATTGGTTTATTATCGTCTGGTGGGATACATAGTCAAGATACCCAAATTGCAGCAATGATCGAACTGGTACATCTTCGGGGTGTAAAAAAAAATTATTTACACGCTATCTTAGATGGCCGTGACACTCCACCAAAATCAGCGTTATCATTTATTAAAAAAATTAATAAACAGTTTATTAGTTATGAGCAATCTCCTTCTAATGGAACTACCCAGGGCAAGATTGCATCTCTTATCGGCCGTTATTATGGTATGGACCGTGATAAACACTGGAGTCGAACACAAAAAGCATATGATTTATTAACTAAAGGAATTGCTACTTATCACGCTACCACTGCCGAAGAGGGACTGACTCTTGCTTATAAAGAAGGTGAAACCGATGAATTTATTAAACCAATTAGCATCCATCCTAATAGGGGGAAAGGGTTAACCGTTCAAGATGGTGACGTTATCGTGTTTATGAATTTTCGCCCTGATCGCTCTCGGCAACTTACACACGCATTTGTTGATAATCCTTTTACAGCGTTTGAGAGAACAATAACTCCAAAGCTTGCTAATTTCGTGACTCTAACAACCTATGAAAAAAATCTCAATCTCCCCGTCGCTTTTCCACCGATGAAATTACCCAATACCTTGGGTGAATATTTATCTCATTTAGGTCTTCGGCAACTACGAATTGCTGAAACGGAAAAATATCCTCACGTAACTTATTTTTTAAATGGTGGTCAAGAAGTCCCTTTTAGAGGAGAGGATCGAATCTTAATTCCGTCACCCCAAATAACCACTTATGATCTTCAACCTGAAATGAGTGCTGAAGAAGTAACGGATAAACTGATAGAAATGATTAAAAATGGTGATTATGATTTTATTGTCTGTAATTTTGCTAATCCAGACATGGTGGGCCACACAGGTAATGAAGCAGCTACTAAGATAGCTATTCATACTATAGATAATTGCTTAAAGCGTATTCTTGAAGCATTACAATCAACCAACGGAGAAGCCCTCATTACTGCCGATCATGGCAATGCAGAAAAAATGTTTGACGATACAATAAAACAACCACATACAGCTCATACCTGTAATTTAGTACCATTGATTTACATAGGAAGAGAAGCTCAATTCCACAAAGGAATTGGTGCTTTGGATGATATAGCGCCAACTTTACTCTTTCTTATCGGTCTCAAAAAACCTTTTGAAATGACAGGACGTAACTTAATTTTTTTAAAATAATATGCAAGCGAATTTGCTGATCTTTTTTCTCATGTTTCTGAGAGAGAAGAGCGATAATATTTCCGTTAAGTTTTTATGGAGATCTTTCTTCCGACTTTAAAAATTAATTGTAAAATTCTAATCTTAGCCATTCTGTTAGAAGATAATCTGAGTTATTCTGTTAGAAGATCAAAATAAGCGAGTTCTTTATTTAAGAACACTTAAATCAGCAAAGATAGCTTCTAATAAGATTCTTTGTACCTTACATTCTTTCCACCTCACAAAGAATAGAAGTGAATTTTAAAAAAATAAATTATATTAAATTAAACCAGGATGCAAAGGATACGAAATTAAAACCTTATTACTTAGAGAATTAGAGTCGTATCCAATAAATCTGATCTATTGAATTCTGATTTATCTATTTAATTCTGATCTATTAAATATATTTTAGAATAAGAGTATTATCCTAAAATTATTCTAAATCAAAATAATTCAAATCTTGTCACTAAATTTTGCATATAATATTATGATCTTGGTTAAAAGCATTGGATTAATATCCAAGATTAAGCTAGATTTATATTTATAAATAACTCTTAGTGAATTAAAAATTAATCAAACTAAAATTCAATCCCAAACAGTAAGCCAATTTTAGAAAAATTACAAAACTAGAAATGTAACACACGTCCTAGATGAGAACTTCAAAAATGAAAACCTCAAAATGAATCTCAAAATGAATTATTAATTAATAAATAACTATAAATATTAAAAAAACGCTCTACTCGGTACCGATCAATATGCTCAACACAAGGTGATAATGAAAATAGATTTTTTACTCAATTAAAAAAGTTATTTAACCTAATTGACAAAAATTTGACAAAAATTAGCCCTCTTTCTTAATTTCAGCACTTCAATCAACCACAGTAAATTAACATAGGACGTCACTTTGCTCTTAGATTCTAAATTCTAAAGAGGAGGCTATTTTTTATACAGCAGCTTTCAGGAAAGTAGCTTGTAGCGCTAAATGGTTACTAGATTATGGATTTTTATTGATTATCAACTATGGACATGGTTATATGACACTTTATGGAGGAGAATTATTTTTTATATAAAAAACTAAGTTTAGTACCATACATCATCATCCCAAAAAATGATTTGGTAACTATTGTAGGAATAAGCAACGTTTATAAATAAACAACGTTTATACTGACAAACCAGCGCTTTATTATATCATGCGCCATAATGCTAAATCCCTAATTTTTTAGAATGTAGGTGTAAGTAATGAGAAAATCGATAAAGTTACGGCTTTTAATCAGTAGAGATAAACTGCGATCTATTTTTAAAGCTAAAATTATATTTGTAACATTATTTTTTGCTTTAAGCTTGAGTTTTTTCACATCCACACTAGCTATTATTCCTCATTCGTTACTACCCAAAATAATCCCAACACATATTGAAAATCAAAACAATGAATTATCAAAAAAAGATGTTCAACGCTTCGTTACTACTATCGCCCTTATCCACCGTTATTACATTAAGAATGTTGGCAACAATGAATTATTCAATAGTGCCATTAGCGGCATGATCAACAACCTTGACCCTCATTCTAGTTATCTTGACACTAATGATTTAAAAGAGCTTAAAACAACTGTATCGGGTGAATTTGTAGGCATTGGCATTGAACTTACTCTTTCAAAAGATGGACTCTTAAAAGTTATTAGTCCACTAAACGATTCTCCTGCTGCTCGTGCTGAAATTAAACCCAATGATTTTATTGTAAAAATTAACGGACAACTTGTTCAAAATATGAGTTTACCGGAAGCAGTCAGTAGAATCAAAGGCAAGAAAGGTACCAGTGTTACATTAACCATTTTACGAAAAACCATGGATAAACCTCTAATTTTTAATATCACTCGCGAACCGATTCATTTAATTAGCGTAAAAAGTAAGATCTTAGAACCAGGTTACGCCTATGTTCAAATTACCTTTTTCCAAGGGCCTGTAGTTACACAATTGCATGAAGCAATTTCTAAATTGAGAATGGAGTCCAATAGTCATTTGAAAGGTTTAGTTCTTGATTTACGGAATAATCCCGGCGGACTTCTAGATGTCAGTGCTGGAGTAGCTGATAGTTTTCTCGATTCCAATAAAATTCATCAATATAACGATTACATTGTTTATACTAAAGGTCGAGTACCCGGTGCCAACATTAAGATCAAAGCTACCCCGGGAGATCTAATTCCTAACACACCAATGGTGGTGTTAATTAATGGAGGCTCTGCTTCTGCTTCAGAAATCGTAGCAGGTGCGCTTCAAGATTATAAGCGCGCTATCATTATGGGTACACCGAGCTTTGGAAAAGGATCTGTTCAAACTGTATTACCTATTACGCATGACTATGCCATTAAATTAACGACAGCTTTGTACTACACCCCAGCTGGTCGAGAAATTCAAGAAAAAGGAATTATTCCAAACGTTACCGTACCCGAACTTACCATTAAGCCTGCTGAAATACACTTAACCTTCGATGAAGCAGATTTTCAAAATCATTTACCAAATGATATGGTTGACAACTCGAAAACAAGACTTGTACAAGAAAAAAAATTATTGCAATCTCAATTAGAATTAGCACAAAGAGATTATCAATTGTATGAAGCACTTCTTATGTTACATGGGTTAAATGCCCATTCCTAATCAAAAATCTCTATAACAAAATCCCTAGTCAATACCCCACACCAACCACCCTAAGGATTTTTTATTGCAGAAAATCATAGTTACACCATTGATGGCACTACTTAAGTTTCGTGCTTCTTCTATAAGAAGTAAAGTAAGTAATATTGACACTGACATACTTCGAATCAAAGAGCTGCTGAGTCCTGAAATTATTCATCCAGTCTTCCCAACTTTCCAAAACATCAGAATATCTTTTATCAACCAATTTTTATTACGGCCAGCAATGTACCCATCAGCCCAAGAGAAAATTCTTTCCAATCTTGACTAAGATCTTTAAGATATTAACCATCATGCCAACTTTCATCTCAATTAAAAAAATTGAAGACAGATACTTACAATCTATCGATCTTATTTTATAGTAGTCACTATGATTTAAAGTAATTTAAATAATTCCTCGTTCGCTTTAAGCTTTATACGATCTTATTAAATTTTTTTAGAAAAACCTTAAAATTTCAAATAATCATCTAATTTCCCTATCTAAACTTTAGAAATATTATTAGAAGATTTCTCTTTGATCCAGTTAGTGTAACAGTAGAACTGTTGGGATTAATATTGATCCCAGAGAGATTGACATTATTTTTACTGAGTCAATTTACAGAACCATATTTAAATTTTTATAGATTATATTGAGTATATTTGGACAAACTAACCTACTACCATAGAAAACCACTAATATTATAGTGCATTGTAGTGTATTGATCTGTAGGTACCAGATTTTATCTTAAGTGCACATCAAAAAATATATTAAGACAAAATATATTAAGACCCACTTGCTTTTTCGTAGAAGTATTTACAATATAAAAATTATCTTGACAATAAACTGTGTGAAGTGGGATCAGTAAAAGCCATAATAATTAAAATGAATCAACAATAAACTTTTAAACATTTATCTTGATGTAAGTTTATTCTTTTTAAGAAATGTAGTATAATTCTAATAGCAATAAATTTAGTTTTTTTTTTAATAAACCTATTTCCTTCATTTAATTTTTAAGATATTTTAATTCATTTTAAATACGTTCTATGATTTTATATTTATTGAGTTCCTATTAAGATTTTTGTATTTTTTTATCCAAACGAAAAAATTAAATCAAAAAAAATTTTAAAATGCACGATTTTTTAAAAGTCTTGAGCAGTAAAAAAATTGTTTCTTTTGTTTATTCTTTGTTATGGTTTTGACAAACTATTTGATCTACAATAGAGAAAAATAAAACCTAGAAAAATAAAACCTATTTAGGTATAGGATAATAGTTTTTTTATATCAATGCCTTTCCCCCTTATGAGCACAGGGAAAGCATTTAAGGCAAGATTAGAAAAACTTTAAAATAGTTTATTTTAAACAACAAAACTTTCCAGAAGCTGATAACTTTACCCTGTTCTTAATAATCTGAAACTTGCTCAATAAAATCAAAATAATGAGTTGAATGAAGCAAATAAGAATAGAAAAAGTAGATTGTACACAAGTCTAAATACATTATTATCTGTTCATTATAATAATAAAATTAATCAATGAATTTGAAATTTATGCAATAGTTTTTGAAACATAACCGTGTTAAAAAAACTAGAGCGCCACCGGCGCTTTAATAGCCGGATGAGGATTGTAATTAATAATTTCAAAGTCACTAAAATCGTAATTGAATAAAGATTCTGATTTTCGTTTAATTTTTAATTGTGGTAATTCACGAGGAGAACGTGACAATTGCTCGTGAACTTGCTCCAAATGATTATTGTAAATATGACAATCGCCTCCCGACCAAATAAATTCTCCTACCTTTAAATCACATTGCTCAGCCACCATATGCGTTAATAAAGCATAAGAAGCAATATTAAAAGGTACACCTAAAAAAGCATCTGCTGACCGTTGGGTCAATTTACAGGAAATTGTTCTATCAACTATGTAAAATTGAAACAGTAAATGACATGGCGGCAAGGCCATTTGATTTAATTCCCCTACATTCCAAGCACTTACAATCAATCGTCGTGAATCAGGATTAGTTTTTATAGTCTCAAGGAGTCGGTCTATTTGATCGATGATCCGGCCATCAACACACTGCCAATGACGCCATTGCTTTCCATAAATGGGTCCTAATTCTCCATGTTCATCTGCCCATTCATCCCATATAGTAACACCATGATCATTTAAATATTGAATATTAGTATCGCCTTTTAAAAACCATAACAATTCATAAATAAGGCTTTTTAGATGGATTTTCTTAGTTGTGACTAAAGGAAATCTTTGTTTTAAATCAAACCGCATTTCGTAACTAAAAATATTACGTGTTCCAATACCAGTTCGATTTTTCTTACTAATACCGTATTCGAGAATGAAATTTAAAAACTCAAGGTATTGTTTCATCATCCCATCACTACAAGATTTATTTTTGCAGAAGCTTCCTTTGCCCAGACTATTATAATATACAGGATAGTCAGACTTATTTTAATTAAACCAAAATATACTCGAAATCATAAAGCTAACCAGCACAGCATAGAAATAATATTTAAAAGGTTATCATACTTTAAATGACTTTTTCTACTGTATATTACATCGAAAAAGATTACATTACATTACGAAAAAGATTATACAAAATATTTGCGCAATGTAATTTAGGAATATAAATTTATCTATTTACAGTATAACTCACTTTAGTTTTAAAAATATCGCTGCCAATGAAAGCAATCATAATAAACAAGTACGAATTTTATTTAACTATTTTAATGTTCGCTATAGCGATCGATATGCCCACCATAAACTCAACCCACCACCGATAATCATCGGCAATGATAGAAGTTGTCCCATAGTCAAATACCCAAATGCAATATATCCCAATTGTGGATCAGGTTGACGAAAAAATTCTACCATAAAGCGAAATACCCCATAAAAGAGTAAGAACAAGGATGTTACCGCAAATCGTGGTCGACGTTTATCAGAAAACCACCACATAATAATAAAAAGTAAAATTCCTTCTAAAAAAAATTCATACAGCTGTGAGGGATGACGTGGGGAAAGCCCTGCATAGGGAAAAACCATTCCCCAAGGCACTGTTGTGACCCGCCCCCATAATTCACCATTGATAAAATTCCCAATTCTTCCTGCTGCTAAACCTAAGGGCACTAAAGGTGCAGTAAAATCAGTTACATAGATCCATTGCTTTTTAGTTTGACGGCTAAAAAACCAGATAGCAATTCCCACACCAATAAGACCACCATGAAATGACATACCTCCATGCCATATTTCAAAAATACTCAACGGATTAACAATAAAGTTAAAAAAATTATAAAAAATCATATACCCTAACCGGCCACCAATAATTACTCCCAACGCACTATAAAAAATTAAATCGCCCACTTCCTTCGAATTCCAGCCTCGCTGGGGTTGAGAAGCACGATATAAACCTAATCTCCAAGCAGATACAAATCCTATTAAATACATAAGTCCATACCAATAGACTTTAATTGGCCCTAGTTTGAAGGCTATTGGATTAATATTTTGATAATAAAGCATATATAAAACTCCTTAAGCTTATAACACTTACTTACAGGGAATTAAAAAATAAGCTTAGAATGCTTCTTATTTCATTTTCCCACACGAATTAAACTACCCAAACCTGCTTCTTCCAAGGCATTTTCTATATGAAGACGAATATCTTTTGAATCATCCATTTTTAAAACTTCTGCTAATAATGCTTTGGCTTTTTCTAGTGAAAACTTACGAATAACCCATTTTACGCGCGGTAATATTCGAGCATTCATACTCAACATATCAAATTCCATGGCTAGTAATAAAACTACGATCAGGGGATCACCTGCCATTTCTCCACAAATACTAACTGGCTTTCCTGCTTTATGCCCTGCTTTGACTACAATTTTTAGAGCTTGCAAAACGGCGGGATGCAATGCATCGTAAAGATTTGCTACCCGTGGATTATTTCGATCAACAGCTAATAAATATTGAATTAAATCATTACTTCCAACAGAGAGAAAATCAACTCGTTTTGCTAATTCATAAGCTTGGTAAACCGTTGCTGGTACCTCTATCATTAATCCAATTGCTGGTAATTCAATTTTCACATTTTCTTCAATTAATTCTGTATATGCTTGATTAATCATACGAATAGCCGTTTCTACTTCCCTTACGGAAGTAATCATAGGAAACAATAAGGATAAATTATTTAATCCTTCGCTAGCATGCAACATGGCACGAACTTGTTGTAAGAAAATTTCCGGATGATCCAAAGTAACTCGAATACCTCGCCATCCAAGAAAAGGATTATCTTCTTCCACAGTAAAATAAGGTAGAGTTTTGTCGCCCCCAATGTCTAATGTACGCATAATGACTGGACGAGGAGCAAACGTATTTAACAATTGCCGATACATAATACGTTGTTCTTCTTCACTGGGAAATCGATCCCGAATCATAAAGGGCATTTCGGTACGATATAATCCTACTCCTTCAGCACCCACGCTTAGCGAAAGGCCTCCCTCGATAGCTAACCCTGTGTTAACGTAAAGCGCTAACGAATGACCATCGATTGTTTTGGCAGGTAAATCACGTAATACTTTTAATTCTTCATCAAGTTGTTGCTCTTCTTGAGCCAGTGCTTTAAATTCTCTTTTAATCTCAGACGAGGGAGACAAATAAATTTGACCATTATAACCATCTACAATAAGTTCTTGTGAAGATAATTTAAAAAGCGGAGTTCCACGCACCCCCATTACAGCTGGAAGTCCAAAGGCACGCGCTAAAATAGCAACATGAGAGTTATTTGATCCCATTCCAGATATCACACCTTTTAAACGATCACGAGGGACTTCCATCATAGCGGTTGGTGTCACTTCATCGCTCACTAAAATCGTACTTCTAGGATATTCCAATTCTTTTTGTTCGCTAAATTGTAAATGACCCAGAACACGGCGCCCCAAATCTCTAAAATCAGCAGCCCGTTCTCGTAAATAAGGATCTTCTAAAGATTCGAAATGAAGCACGTGTTTTTTAATAACATGTTTTAAGGCCCCTTGTGCCCATTGTCCTTTTTTAATTTCAGTAATAACTTCATTAATGAAAGTTCGACTATCAAGCAATCGAAGATAAGCATCGAATAGCAAATTTTCTGATACACTTAGAGAATTTTTAGCTCGTACTTGTAGACGGTAGATTTCATCACGTGCTGCAGCAAGAGCAGTTTCAAAATCAGAAATTTCTATTTCGATATCTGTAATTTCTTGATCAGGAACCGCATCTAAATCTGCTGGTGGGTATACAATCATAGCGGTTCCAATAGCCACGCCTGAAGAGCCTGGTACGCCACATAAAACTGTTTCTATTTTTTTCCGATGCCGTTTTTGAGCTCCTAATACTTCCAATGCTCTTTTAGTTCGAGCACGAGCAATTTCAGCAGCTAAGTGAATCGCTACAGTGACGCAGAAAGCTTCCTCTTCTTCCGCAAAAGGACGACTTTCCCGCTGCTGAACCATTAATAAACCAAGCAATTTACCTTGTTCGATAATGGGGATTCCTAAAAAACCATGATATTCCTCTTCATTTAATTCAGGACAGCGTTTAAAACTAGGATGAAGAGATGCATCCGCCAAATTAATAGGTTCTTCCCTCTCACCAATGAACCCAATTAATCCTTCTCCAAATTTAAGACGTGTTTTGTTAACTTGTTTGCTGTTTAATCCTTGGGTCGCCATTAAAACGTACTCTCCGTGCTCATCATCACAAATAAAAATACTACAAGCATCAGCGGGTAAATCTTCACACAATCGTTTAACCACAAGCGTCAAGGCTTGTTCCAAACTCGAAGCAGCATTTACTTCTTGAGTAATTTGACCAAGAATTTTTAACATCATGGCGGAAGAAACTCGAAAAGCTCTTTCAAAACTCTACAATAAATCCTGCGTTTAAATTTTATCCCGTTATTAACGGGGTACCAATATTTGACCAAACACCATTGATCAAATTTTAGTTGTAATTTATGAATAAGAGATATGCACTTATCATTGTTTATCAAACGCAAAAAAAAACCATTGTTGCCACTGTCCAATGTCATAATAAAGCCCTGCCATTTTCATAACGAAGAAATCGTTCTGATAACCAGTACCGATAAAAACATGGGATTTCAACCACATAAACAACCTTACTAATCAAACTTATTTTTTCCTTCAGCGCTGGGACCATAGGTTTATATGATGATGTTATCAAGTAAAGACACCCCCCCTTGAGAAAAAAACGACGAGGCATTTAAATATTTTACCTCATTGAAATATTTTACCTTTTTAGTAACCCCAAAATACTTTCTCCTGCTCATTTAGCAGAAAACTCTTCTAACACTGAATCGTAATTCAGGTTTTTCAAAAATTGCTTACTCTACCCTCCATCTTAACTTATTTGTTTCCTTGTTAACGACTTTATATAACAATGACTTCCTATAACTTAACAATGACTTCCTATAACTTTTTTTACAAAAAATTTATAAAGCACACTTTATTTTTAAGCCGTAGCTATTTTAAGTTTTTTATTTTATTCACAACTTCCCCCATGTTAGTCTACTTGCAATTCACACTAAAACACATTATCTTGTGTATTTAAAAAGCAAATACTTATATTATTATTAAGTTTAAGAGCATGAAGCAACTTGGTAAGTTGCCAAGGGCCAAGCCAGAGATCAAAAAATTTATTCCTAATTAATTAATATTAACCGTGAATCACATATCACCCTATTTGTTATTGGCTAGGAGACCTTATGGAAATAAACACAAATCATCAAAATAACCAACTGGCTCTTGGTTCTCAATCTACCATTCCATTAAACACTGTTCAGGTTGGTCAATTACGTGTAATTAAGCGCGATGGACGGATTGTGAAATATGATATTAATCGTGTTGCTATTGCAATGAAAAAAGCTTTCTTAGCTGTAGAAGGAGAATCAGCTCAAGATTCTAGTCGAGTTCAAGAAATCATTAGCCAACTTACCGAACATATTACCGTCATGTTTCAAAAGCGCTGTCCATCCGAGGGTACTATCCATATTGAAGCAATTCAAGACAAAGTAGAGCTCGCACTGATGTATGCAGGGCTACATAAAGTAGCCCGTGCCTACGTCTTATACCGAGAAGAACGTCGAAAAAAACGAGAGGAACAAAAAAAATCTCCTTCTTTAGAAAGCGGTATTCACGTAACACTTGAAGATGGTTCAAAAGTTCCTTTGGACTGTATGTGGCTAACTCGCATCGTCCATTTAGCTTGTAGTGATCTGGAAGACGTGGATGCTAACAAAATTTTAGAAGAAACAAAGGCTAATCTATTTGATGGTGTTGCTTTGAAAGAGATTTATAAAGCATTAGTAATGACGGCAAGGACGCTTGTAGAAAATGAACCGAACTACACCTATGTAACTGCACGATTACTCTTACACGATCTTTATAACGAAGCACTCAATGGTTTAAATATACCTCATGATTTAATGCATGAAGAAATTGCCCAGTATTATCCTGAAGCCTTTAAAATATTTATTCAAAAAGGAATCGAGACAAAGCACTTAGATTCCAATCTAAATAACTTCGATTTAAATTCCTTAAGCCAAGTTTTAGAGCCTGAATACGATCAACAATTCACCTACTTGAGTTTGCAAACGTTGTATGATCGTTATCTCATTCATCATCATCAAGTGCGTATCGAACTACCTCAAGTTTTCTTTATGCGTGTAGCAATGGGGTTAGCTCAATCAGAAAAAAAAGACCGCACCAAACATGCAATTAAATTTTATAAGGTTCTTTCCTCTTTTGATTTTATGAGTTCAACACCGACATTATTTAATTCAGGAACCCTCTTCCCTCAACTTTCTAGCTGTTTTCTAACTACTATACCCGACAGCTTAGAAGGTATTTACAGCTCTCTTAAAGATAACGCTTTATTATCTAAATATGCCGGTGGTTTAGGTAATGATTGGACTCCTGTCCGCGCAATGGGTGCTTATATCAAAGGTACTAACGGAAAATCATTGGGAGTTGTTCCTTTTTTAAACGTGGCTGACGCTACTGCTATTGCCGTGAATCAAGGAGGAAAACGTAAAGGCGCTGTTTGTGCTTATTTAGAAACCTGGCATATGGATATTGAAGAATTTTTGGACTTACGTAAAAACACAGGTGATGACCGTCGCCGTACTCACGACATGAATACAGCTAATTGGATTCCAGATTTATTTATGAAGCGAGTCTTTGAAAATAAGTCTTGGACTTTATTTTCCCCCGATGAGGTACCGGACTTACATGATAAATTTTCTGAATCTTTTGAAAAGGCGTATATTGAATACGAAGAACAAGCTCGTCGAGGTGAAATTCGTGCAAAAAAAATTTCTGCTGTTTCATTGTGGCGTAAAATTCTTAGTATGCTTTTTGAAACCGGCCATCCTTGGGTGACATTTAAAGATGCCTGTAATTTACGATCGCCCCAACAACATGTTGGTGTTATTCATAGTTCCAATTTATGTACAGAAATAACCTTGAATACTTCGATAAATGAAATTGCTGTTTGTAACTTAGGTAGTATTAATCTCGTTAATCATATAAAAGAAGGCAAATTAGACATTGAGAAATTAGCTCGTACTATTAAGACAGCAATTAGGATGTTGGATAATGTCATCGATATTAATTACTACAGCGTGCCACAAGCACGTAATGCTAATCTTAAACATAGACCTATCGGCCTAGGTTTGATGGGCTTCCAAGATGCCTTATACATACAAAAAATTCCTTATAGTTCTGAAGAGGCTGTAGAATTTGCAGATCAAAGCATGGAAATAATTAGCTATTATAGTATTCAAGCCTCGATGGAATTGGCTAAGGAACGTGGTACCTATGAAACTTTCGCAGGTTCTTTATGGAGTCAAGGCATTTTACCAATCGATTCCATTCAATTGTTAGAGAAGAAGCGCGGCAAATATTTGGAACAAAATACGCATCAAAGGTTAAATTGGAATCAATTACGTCAGGAAGTTAAAACTTATGGAATGCGTAATTCCAATGTTATGGCAATTGCACCCACAGCAACGATTTCCAATATTTGTGGAATTTCTCAATCAATTGAGCCCACTTATCAGAACTTATTTGTAAAATCCAATTTGTCAGGCGATTTTACGGTCATAAATCCCTATTTGGTCAAAGAACTTAAAAGTCTCCATTTATGGGATAACGTTATGGTGCATGACCTTAAATATTATAATGGTAGTGTGCAAAAAATAGATCGCATTCCTTTAATACTTAAAAAGTTATATGCAACGGCGTTTGAGATAGAACCACAATGGCTAATTGAAGCAGCATCGAGGCGACAAAAATGGATTGATCAAGCACAATCACTGAACTTATATATGGCCGAACCATCAGGTAAAAAACTTGACATTCTCTATCGTATGGCTTGGATACGGGGATTAAAAACAACTTATTATCTACGCAGCATGGGAGCGAGTGGAACGGAAAAAGCGACCATTCATGATGCAACACTGAATGCAGTTACAGATCAAACTGCTTCGAATACCTGCTTAATCGATAACCTTAATTGCGAGGCCTGCCAATGAAAACAGTGAATCTCAAACAGAAAGTTATTTTTTTTAAGAGCAAAAATTTGTGAGTAAAAAGGATAAATGCTCTAGCACCCCCCTCTAATTTCCGTTTTTCAAGAATGACTGTATTTATCCGAAGCTAAGAAGGAGAAGAAAAAATGTCAAACTACCAAGCAACCAAAAACCTACTCAATTGGGAGGATTATCATAATCCAAACCCCTTAAGCAATTCTTTAGAAAAATCAGTTAAAAATACACAAGTATCCACTTTAGTGGATAACTCAACCTTAGAAGATGAAGAAGATAACGAGGAATCAGAGAAGAACACTACCACTCCTCTCTCTCATAATGGGGCAACAGGATTAGAAGAGCTTGAAATGGGAGCTGCACGAATCCAAGTTGACGATAAAAAAATTATTAATTGTCACGCTGACCTTAATCAATTAGTTCCTTTCAAGTACCAGTGGGCATGGCAAAAATATTTATCCGGCTGTGCTAACCATTGGATGCCTAATGAGATTAATATGACAGCAGATATTGCTTTATGGAAAGATCCTCATCAATTAAGTAGAGACGAACGAATGATTGTAAAGCGAAGTCTTGGTTTTTTCTCAACTGCAGATTCATTAGTAGCCAATAATTTGGTATTGGCAATATACCGGCATATCACCAATCCTGAATGTCGCCAATATATATTACGCCAAGCATTCGAAGAAGCTTTACATACACATGCTTATCAACACATCATTGAAAGTCTAGGATTAGATGAGGCGGAAGTGTTTAATATGTATCGGGAATTGCCCGCAGTTGCTAAAAAAGCCACATGGGCACTACCTTTCACCAAAAGTCTTGCAGATCCTACTTTTAAAACTGGAACTCCAGAAGCTGATCAGCGTTTATTACGAGATTTAATTGCATTTTACGTGGTTTTTGAAGGACTTTTCTTCTATGTCGGTTTTACTCAAATTCTTGCTATGGGGCGACGGAATAAAATGAGTGGAACCTCAGAGCAATTTCAATATATTTTGCGCGATGAATCGATGCATGTAAATTTTGGTATTGATGTGATTAATCAAATTAAAATTGAAAATCCTCATTTATGGACAAAAAATTTTCAAGAAGAAGTTACTAAAATGATTCTTGAAGGAGTAGAGCTTGAATATCAGTACGCTAAAGATACTATACCACGAGGTATCTTGGGATTAAACGCTAAAATGTTTAAAGACTATCTGCAATACATTGCTAATCGTCGTTTTCTTCAAATTGGATTATCCAAACAATTTCCTGGTGCTAAAAATACTTTTCCCTGGATGAGTGAAATGATGGATCTTAAAAAAGAAAAGAACTTTTTTGAAACTCGCGTGATTGAATACCAAGCTGGCGGTACCCTAAGATGGGATGAATAAAAAACCTTCAAAAAAACTACTCAAGTTAATAATAAATTACTTCTACAGTCTATTTATTTTTATTAAATTCAAATAATTTTTTAATGAAAAATAATCATTTTCCCTTCCACATATTTTTCATTCACAAGAAAATGTCCAACGGTACTCAAAAATAAACCAAGTACTTTGATTTTTTTACCCCCCCGTAGAGATAAAATTATTTTAATCTATGTTTTGTATAATGTTCTTTTCTCACAAAATTAAAATTACAACATTAAGCTAAAACAATGAAAATCTTTTAAAATTTACAATGATACCATAGAATTAGCTATTTTTTCTATTAAAAAAATAGGATAATTTTTAAAAATAACAAAACTTAAATTAAAAATTACAAAAAGATTCAAATTTTTTACAAAATTTATCTATGAGATCAGATTATAAAAAATTAACTTTTTAAAAAAAATCTACTATGTAACAATAAATCTGTCAAATACCAGCGCAATAGAAAGAATCTAATTTGATACAAAAGAATAGTATTTTGTTCGTTTAAGATCACTTCAAGTGCAAGCAG
>NZ_NSHJ01000043.1 GCF_002871095.1 Coxiella-like endosymbiont | reverse complement strand
ATATTATCCAATTTTTAAAAAATTGGTTGATCTATTGGATAGCGGCGATATACATACGCCCTTTTGTAATGGGTAATATGATCGGGATTATTGGTACATACTTTTGCTAGCCTAGACGTAGTAAATTTTACAATTGATCATTATGGAGACTAAAGGTTAGCGTTGGAATTTTTAGTAATAGAAAGCTTCTAAAGCTTTTTTTGTTTATTCATGATTTTTAAAAAATGTCTACTATCTTTTTATAGTTTTTTAGGTGGGTTAGCGTTTGATTCGTAAACACCTTGAGAATCTGAAAGTAAATGAATCAGACCTTTTTTTAGGTCTGCGGTCATGCCTGTGGCTTTCACCAAGGAGTCAGGACGTACAATAGTAACAATTTGATCTGTTTGAGCAAAAGAGGAACGAGGAAAGATAGTCATATTTTTGGTGGTAATTGTAGTTTCTACTTCCGTTGCTTGAGAGGGTTTGTAAATTTTTACATGGTCCCATAAATAAATCCATTTAATTCCATTATAGCTTTTACCGTAATTAGCGTGAATACTCCAAGGCACATGTTGAGAAGTGTAAATAAGGTAGTAAGGCGAGCTTAGATGAAATGAATTTTGATAGGGGAAGTGAACAATAAAAGGGGAAACTAAATGGCTGTGTAAGTCACCCTGATCATCATATTGATAATAATCAACCTTACACATAAAAGTATTAGGTTGACAGTCTAATTGTTGCTTTAGAAGCTTTTCGTGAGGGAGTGAGTTAGGGAAGATGAGTGCCGTTGTAAAATAAGCAAGAAGGATTAAAATTAGGATAAACCCAAGATTTTTATTCATGGCTGACTTGAAACAAAATTAAATCATAAATTTTATACACATTTCCTTCCCCACTAGGTTTTGTCGTAATTTAATTTTCTAATGAATAAACAATAGATATTGCATTGGTAACTGCAATTGCTAAGCTGATTCTCTGTATTATAGGTCAATCAGGTAAATCATCACCAATATAAAACACTTTTTTCGCTTCAGTTGCAATCGAGCAAGCAATTCTTGATAAGGAATATAATTATCGTATTCATCTTGAAA
>NZ_NSHJ01000042.1 GCF_002871095.1 Coxiella-like endosymbiont | reverse complement strand
AGTATACTCGGTGCAGGGTTAGCAGTATCATAGAAGTAATATCTTCCAATCCTTAATTAAACGTAATTAAATTACGTTCTAAAAGAAAATAGCAGTAAATGAGATCACTTCCCATACCCATCCTCTAAATAAGAGGCAAGGTTAAATGTTACATCTAATTTGTTACATCTAATTTATATAATTGGAATAATTGGAGAAAAAAATAATAAATCAAGAAGCCTCGTTGTAAGCTTCCCGTTATGTAATTAAAAATTTTTATAATTAATGAATAATTTTTTGATATTGACTATTTTGAAATCCAATCAAGAAATACTTTCCTATTCCCATAAAATTGAGTTCCGATATATACTGAAACCATGTGTAAAACACCATAGGTGGATGCCTTAATAACCACCTTGAATGGCCCCCCTTCTCCCTGGCTGAAACTCCTTTCACATGATAATATAAATACACTTAGTCACGAGAGTTAGTTACCGGTTATGGTGTATATAAATAAGATCAGAACAAATAATCTAGTAATTCTAAGCGTCGTTTGGATTTTTCAGTTTTTGATAAAAGTATATACTTCCTTCGTATTGAAGTATTTCTTGACGCAATACTTCTGGATCCATCCGTTGGATGATCAAGGAAATTAATTCACTGTACATAAACCCGTTTAGTATTCATTATAGTTAAATTTATATGGACTAAATGTTAATGATCATCATGTTAATGATCATCAAAATTGTTGAAATGATTGTTACTCTCTCGAATGCGGTAGCCTCGATCTATTAGAAAATTATAAATTTTTATGTTGGTATCAATTATGGTTTAATGATAAAATATATCACCAAGTTTTAATGTAATTAATCTATAACATCACTTCGCTCTTTAAAAAATTGTAAGTCTCATTTAGTTATATCGTCATCATGGCTGCGGTATACCACAGCCTTTTGTTGACGTAAACCATGATATAAATACTTGTGTCTATTTTGTCTCTATCGTGACTATTATCAAATCACCAGGAAAATTAGTTAAAAACGCAAATAACCATGATTGTAATAAGATACAATGAGTCTCTTTCTAAATTTTCTTTTAATTTAATTTCTGAACAACAATCAAAGTGCCTGATACATCTAAATATATACCAAGAGTTATTAATTTTAAACTAGCGACCATAAAATACGCACACTAAAAGAGCAATTTCTAACAAATTGAAGAAAAGGAGTTGCGTAATCT
>NZ_NSHJ01000041.1 GCF_002871095.1 Coxiella-like endosymbiont | reverse complement strand
GTATTTCCCTTATATAAAACTAAAATTATAGTGGATTTTCTAGAAAATACCATCAGCTTTAAGAAGTTTTTTGATAGAAAAAAACAAATAGATTCTTTGAGCACTGGGGGTCTAGTGCAAGAGGGGTCTAGTGCAAGATTAAGATATAAAAATTTTTCCGCAATTATTTATTATAAAATCAGGGTTATTTATTGTCCTATTCAAATAATCAGAACTTGGCGATTAAAAATTTCTAAAGGACGAGATGAACATTTACAGTTTTGATTTATGGATCATAATTACTCTTATTACTCTAGAAATACAATTCACTTATCGGATAAGTTCTTAAAATCAGACGGTTTTATCACAAAGTTTAATTCAATTCTTCTGATAAAAATTAGTTGTTTTTGAAAATTTTTTCTACTCAAAGAAAATTATTTTATAAAATACACTTCTTTATACTTTTTTTCAAAAATGATTCTTAAGAATTAATACTAGACAACCGCCTACAGCAAACGTATATCACTTTATTTAAAGTAGAAGAACAAATCGTGTCGGAAAAAATCTATGATTTAACAGATGAATATGTTGAAGATGGAATTGTCACCCTTAAAGAGCTTGATAAACGTATCTTAACAAAAGGTACCTGGTGTACTATTCTTTATAAAATTCAAACCTGGAATCGATCGAAACAAGCCTATAATCCAGTGAGTTATACTATTCGTCGATATCAAAAACGTGTTAGTGGATTTAAACAGCAATCTAAGTTTACTATTTCTAGCAATAAGCAAGCACGAAAAATTGTAGATGCACTAACTAAATGGATGGAAGAATCTAAATAATGTTGTTTTAGCTAAACTTTATTATATTATTAAATTTGAACTATTAGGTATCAGTTCTTTCATCATAAATAAGATCCAAAAAAATAAGCTTAGGAGTTTTTTGTTAATCTGTTTCGTTTGTTATCGGAAAATAATTAAAAGAAGTCATGAGGTTGTATAATTAAAAGTATGGTATTTTTTATTGAACCTATTTTGTGTTTAGCACAATTAATTTTATAGCTTCCAAACTAGTTTTTTAACTTTTCATGCTCTTTAATTTTTCTTTAATGAAAGATACTGATTTCCGGAATATAACTGTATAAGATAACTTTATATTCTTCAATACATTATTAATAAACAGCTGTTTTACTTTTTTATCCATAAAGTGTTTACCAAGTAATTATTATAATTTTTTAATTTGCTTCTAAACACTAC
>NZ_NSHJ01000040.1 GCF_002871095.1 Coxiella-like endosymbiont | reverse complement strand
CACTGAAGAGAATTGACCTTCTGTATACTTAACCATGAAAGGATTACTGTAAATTAAATTACATGCTTTATTATCTCAAGCATGAAATTATTTTAAAAGCAAGATATTATTGAAGGATAATTTTTAGAATTTTTGCGTCAAGAATTTTATTTAGCAACTTTAATAGGTTAATTCCTTTATGTATATTGTCCTCTTTTGAATGCCACTCTTAAATTGTGATTCAAAACAAGCAAATATCCGGCATAACAACGATTCATGATTGAAGAATTAGTAGTTCAATAGATTGAGCTTCTGAAATTACCTTGACGTGTAATAATATATTTGGCATCGGTTTTAAATTTGGAATCAAAGGAATACAAGAGATTACCTGAAATATTAAGGGTTAAACTAATAGCAGCCCAAGAGTATGTTGTTCTAAAGTTAATAAAGAAGATTTAAAGCGATCAGATTTTATATAAAAATGAATCTAAGGGGATCGATTCAGAAAAAACTATTGTGGTAGTGATGGTAATGTATTAAAATATTAAAAATGATTGTCAATATGCTGTAATATTGTTTGTTGAGCTATTATATAGTGATAACATAAATATTAGCTATCAATATTATCTTGTCTTTCAAAAAATCTTTAAACCCTTTTGAAATTTAATTAGGTTAACTGACTGGGAGTTTAAATCATTCAGCGCAAGAACAGAAATTACAAAAAGTACGCTATGGCGAGGATCAAGTGATTGTAAGAAGATATAATCTTTTTTTAAGGGAGATCTGGCCTTTCTTAAATTTGAGTGTGATTGTGATCGATAACTAAGATTGCTTCGAAGTTTATCAACAATTAGCTGTGATACAAAAGAGAATTATAATTTTATCTATCCGTATTAATCATCATAATGACAACCAAGCCTATTCTGTAAATCTTGGTGTGAATCAACTTATATGTGTATTTTGATCTCTCTATGTATGTGTATTTTGATCTCTCTATGATTGATACATTGCCTCCCGGGAAGCAATACTTATTACTACTGTTTTAATGTCTAATATGCTCCATAATAAGCTAATTACTCAAATTAAAATAAAATTCTGGATAGGGTAAAGCAAAAGCTTATTGGGTCTGTACATTAATTGAAAATTTTGAAATATTACAATACAAAGCCGCAGCAGCCACGTATCAAAAATTGTAATAATTACTAAATGACTTGACTACAAGTCTGATTTTCATGAGATGATTAACTAAGAATACAAAAGACGTGGTATACTGGAG
>NZ_NSHJ01000039.1 GCF_002871095.1 Coxiella-like endosymbiont | reverse complement strand
AAGAATTTCTAAACTAGAAATAATTTATTTTTAAATCACAGATTTTTATTTTAAAACAAAAAATTAGAAAAATATATTCCCACGAATTATTAAAGCAATATATCTACTCAGCTATCCATGTGATAAAAGCAAAAATGGAAAAATAAAAATTTTAAAATTAATAATAAAAAGATCAATTTTAAAAAATCTAATATTAATGTGTTTCTAAGTTATGAAAGATAATTAAACGAATTTTTCCAAAAACTTATATTATAATAAATAATCTAAAAAATTAAAAACGTAATTCACTGTCAATGAAGCTATATTTTTTAAAAAATCAAATTAATGTATAAAGAGAATCAATTTATGAAATTCATAGATTATTCATCCGCCCATAAACATCTTCAAACTATACAACATTATTTTCTGAATAAACAATCACCACGTTCCACTTTAATCATTAATAAATGATGGTCACTGGGATTACTCAATCAACCTTTGTTTATTTTCGATATAAGTAGATTGATTAGTAGATTGATTAGAAAATTAATGAAAGTAATCTTTACTTCAGTATTCATAATTTTAGATTTGTTCTTGATTACAATCCAATGTTTGAAACAACAATGATGTCACTGTAACGAAAGTACTGCGTGAGGATTAACCAATAAATATTTTAACTGATAATATCCTAAGCCCGAAGCTAATTTTTCGTAATATTTTATAGACGATAAATTTGTTGATATCTTAAATAGTAAATAGAATCTTATTGCAAGTTCTCTACATTTATTCTACAGCAGCTTTACTTTATTGAGTATAATCTTTATCCATTACTAAAATAGTTTTCTCATCGGGAGTATTTAGAATCACTTGATCCTTGATACCAAGGACAACTATACGTCTGCCTTTAGAACTAATTAAATAATTCTAATATTTGCTCATCAGAAGGACATTGCTACAATTGGAATATTACCCCCCCATTAATTAGGTTTTCCTGTTTTTCCCACCGCTGACCAACAGCTTAAGATTATTCCATTGAGAATGCAAATTGGTAACATAATTGTGCTTTATTAGTTTTTCCATAAGCTCATAATCAATAGAGCCTTTTGACAAGACAAGAATTAAAAGCTTTACTCACTCAGGAAAATTTAGATTATTTCTTTGAAACTCGAACAACCTTTTAAGTTACAATAAAATATTATTCGGTAAATTTTCTAATTTAGTTCAGTAGCTCTGAGATTTAAAAAAATGCTACTATTCCAATAAAATCTTTCTTGAAAAAATAAAATTTTTACTTTTTAAAATGAGGGCTTTTGATACAGGGA
>NZ_NSHJ01000038.1 GCF_002871095.1 Coxiella-like endosymbiont | reverse complement strand
GTATTAGAGAAGTAGGCGTTAACCACCCCCAGAGGGGGCGGCGGTCGACGTGCCAGGTTTCTTAGTGAACACTGATATTGATGATCGTATCAGTAGTATGTATTCAATTAGATTGAAATTTTTCCATGAAAGTTAGAAGGGGGATTGCTAATCTTTTAATCCTATGAAGAATATTAATAATTTTAAGATTAATTTTAAAATCCGCTCATGGAAAGGTAACGGCAATCATGGGGCCGAGTATGGAAGTGGTGAAACAACTTTCTTACGATTGTTGAGTAGGTAATTCAACCGTTGAAAGAAAGTTTTGAGGTTAATGGAATAAAAAAATTTTATCTCGTTTCAAATTAAATTAATTATGCTTAAAAAGCAGTGTATTATTTTAGTAAGGAGAGTTTTTACATATTTAAATGTATTTGAAAATCTGGACTGCTCTATGCACGAACATACTAAATCTGGTAAACGATATATGATTCAAGATTTAGTATTAATGAAATTAGAGAAATTAGAGTTACTAAGATTGGGTGGGGCTACTGCGCTCTTTTGCTAATCAATTGTCTGGAAGAATAATTTAAGGAGTGGTTTTAGCTCGAGCAATTATGCTCAATCCTAAATTAATCTTGTATGATAAGTTTTTTTTTAAGGTCAGACCCAATTAATTGTAAGTATTTTTATAAATTTATAATGCGTACACAAATAAAGTATGAGGTACAGTATGAGGTATAATTAG
Source organism: Coxiella-like endosymbiont (assembly GCF_002871095.1). Taxonomy (GTDB): domain Bacteria; phylum Pseudomonadota; class Gammaproteobacteria; order Coxiellales; family Coxiellaceae; genus Coxiella. Next base: position 578 of record NZ_NSHJ01000038.1, on the reverse strand, counting down.
GCTTCTCATTTTTCATGATTTTAAAAAAGTAATTGTCATTGCAGATTGGTTATATCTAAATTACTACTGAAAAGATTATCGGAAGGATATATTTTGAAGTAACTAAAACAATGAAAGACCTTAACCTTAAATCTAAAAATTCATGAATAGTTATATATAAGATGGGTCCAGTTTACTTGTGTTATCACGCATCCGATTATCCACAGGATTTATTGTTGTGATTGTGTAAATTTAATCTTTGGCTTACTTGGGTATTAAGTTCGTCGACGTGGTATCAGACAATCGGAATTTTTTTATTACAAGTAATCGTATAATCTCTATATTATTTAAGAATTTAGTTTTTATTTTTATTTGTTTAAAATAAATGTTGTCTTCAGTTGTGGTTTTGTTATCAAATTTATTTTCTGAGATAGTTGTTTCTTTACAAGGCTATCATATTTTTTAAAAATTTAATGTGTTTCAGGATTTGATTCAATTATAAGTTTTGAGTATCATTCGAACATCATAGGTAGAGCCCCTTTGATATTTATTCGCAAGATTCTTTTTATTTTGTTTATATTCTTGGATCGTGCTAATTC
>NZ_NSHJ01000037.1 GCF_002871095.1 Coxiella-like endosymbiont | reverse complement strand
AGATGATACTTACCATTCAATTTACAATACATTTGTTGTGATCAAAATAGATATAACCTCTAATAAAAACTATTATTTTTATAAATGCAGCCAGATTTGATTAAACAAAATCAACAATAAATCAATCGGGCTGATACAGTAAATATTCAATGTGCTTTAAAATTTAAAAAATCCAGTAGTACAAAACTAAATGTTTAGTCAAAATTTATATATATTAATAATAAAATAAAATTGAATATAGAAGACAATTTAATGCCAAACAGATTATTCAAATTGAACTTAACGAGGTTTCAAAAATACCTGTAAACATCCTCATTGCTAAAGAAAAACTTCCTCACTTTAAGCAAATTAATGAAGAATGGATGATTTATTTAGAAAGCATGAGTGAATACACTGATGAGCTTCTGGAAGCTTGGATTCAACAGATCATGGCAACATACAGTCAAAAACATTTACCGAATATCAAATATTCCATTTAAATGATGCCGTTCATTTAAAACATCTCTAAATTAGAGAAACCTTAAGTGCTCAGAGAATTAAATCTGATATTGTTGTTGGTACCATGAACACATTACGTGGCATAACCAAAAGGAGGCTTTTTTCCTGATCTATACTCAAGGGAGGAAGCTACCCACCTACAAAAAATATAACCTTGATGAAATTTTTTAATTAATAAAAAGTTTAACCTTATGCCACTGCATCAATAACTTTTTCAGATTTATGGAAGGATTTAAAAATTTACTGTACCTTTTAATTTCCTTTTTCTCTTTATCAAAGTATTACTTATCAATTAATATCTCAAAGAAAATAAACTCTTGTATACAATAAAAAACAACCTGAATTTTTGATTTTTGAATATTTTAATATAAATATTTAAAAATAGCTTTTAAGTATTTCAAATGATGGTTTTTACATCCTATTCCTTAACATTTGGGCTTATTATCATCATTATTAATGGCGCAATTTTTAACCTAAACTCTTCAACAAAAAAAAATAAAATTGTCAACTTATTCCCGATTCTAACCTAATTACTTATAGGTTAGAATTGTATGATAACATCATTGCATTAGCTTTAGAATTATAGCTAAAGATCCAAAAACTCTGGTGCTAATTGTTATAGAACTGTCTCAAATACCTCTTAAGAAAAAAACAAAATGCAAACAGTATAAATTTATTATTGTCTTTACGATCATAAAGTATTATTTAAAAATTAAAACTAAATAATTATTATGTAATTTCTTTAAAGAGTGGGAATTCCTAAATCGAAATAAAGATATAATCGACACTCGATCAAGAAAAAATTCAAT
>NZ_NSHJ01000036.1 GCF_002871095.1 Coxiella-like endosymbiont | reverse complement strand
GTCTACATACAAGAATCAAGTATCTTAAATATGTACTATTTTTAGGAGATTCCTCGCTAACTACTGAAGATTACATGTTTTCTCTTGAGGGTGATGTACTTTCTCGGGATAATTTACTCTTTTGGGAGGATGATGTGCTGTTTGATAAACACCGACCACAATCTTTTTATAAAAATTTCAGTGCCTATCTAAGAGGGGAGTAGTTAATACTTACTCTTCTTCACCAAACTTGTTATTAATTAATGCTTCAATAGCTCTAGCAGATTCTTGCTCATCATCTCCGGTGATAATAAGTTCAATTTCGGAGCCGTAGTTAATGGCGAGCACCATAAGGCACATGAGACTTTTAGCATTGACTTCACGATCATTGTAACGAACTAAGGTTTTGCTTTGGTAACGAGAGGCGAGATTAGTGAGTTTTATCGCAGCTCGAGCATGTAAGCCTAGCTTATTAATAATTTTTAGATTTTTTCGGATCATTATTTTTTCTCATTTTAAATGTTTGTTAAAATTAACACTAGAATCATAGCCTTCTTTTTTTAAGATTTGATTGCGTACCAGGATTTCTATTAAAAGGGGTAAATTTCTTCCTGTATAAACAGGAAGTATTATTTTAGGGAGGGTGACTTCTAAAATCGTTTCCTTTTCGCAGATAGGATTAAAAGGATCTAGAATCTTAAGTTTATTCTCAGGTTTAATTAAGGTAATTATTAAATTAATTTCATACTGAGAAATAATTGCATTAGTTCCGAAAAGCTTAGAGACATTCATCATTCCAACATCTGAAATTAAAATATAACCGCAGGTAATTGCAGGACACTTACCGATTAATTGATTATTTTGGTAAACAAGATCAACCAGATCATCACAAACCATTTGGTGACCCCGATCTAGCAAAGCGAGGGTTAATTCGCTTTTACCAATATTAGGTTCACCCATAATTAACACTCCTAATTTATTAATGACAAGAAAATTAGCATGTAAGGATAAGGTTGTTTGGTTAGTCATAGAAAGCTTCGAAGTGATTTCGGGACTTGGATAGGGTAACATTATCGGTAATCGCCTTTTTTAGCTTTGTATTTCGCTAATTGTGTTTGTAATTTTTTAATTAAAAACTTGAGCCTTTTATAGATATTTTGAGATTTTACTTGAGCGTTCATTTTGCTATCCGGTAATTGGAGATGAGGATTTGTAATTTGACGAATTTTATTAACATGAAAGGAGTTAATATGGATATTAGTGATTTCATGAAAACAGTAATATAATTCTTTAATAATTTTTATTATTCATTAAGTGCACGTAAGGCTGGTAAAATATGTAAGCAATGACCTGTCATTTAAATTTGCATAGTACAC
>NZ_NSHJ01000035.1 GCF_002871095.1 Coxiella-like endosymbiont | reverse complement strand
AATAAACACTCTGTCTTTAAGTAGTAATGTCATCGTTAACAAAGATGACTACTAAATTAACTAGTGCTATCATGCTAGTGCTATCATGGCTGTTACTAGATCAATAACTCATTTTAATTTTGTTATTATCCCCAAAAAGTTCCTGTTGTTTATTTTTGAGATAAGGATAGAACGACATTCATATTTCTTAGAAGATCCCCAACTTTTCCACTCAATAATTTAAATATTGAAGTCCATACAATAATTCCCCCCCCTCTTCTCTATGCCGTTTAAAATAGCTGATAGATATGGTGTATTTAGCGATAAGCGATAGGTTTGGTTGAATTTTACAAATCAGTTTGTTTTTTTGATATTCATATCAGTATCGGAGTAAAATAAGGTTTAAAATCTTGATATTGGAGAAAGGAGAGTAAAAGAATGCAGACAAAGAAAAAAATCGTATAATTTTCTCTTGAAAAATTTTAAGTCATAAGAGTATATGATAGCTTTTCAACAAACAAAGATCGTATTTTTTTTAATTGTACTTTTGTTTACAGATAGGGGTATAGCTATTGAAGTTCGTGATATTAGCATTGCAATGATTCCCGTTAGTGATCAATCTCCTAAAACCTTTCAGAACAGTTTGCCGCAAGCTCTTGAACAAGTACTTATTCGAATGAGTGGTAATACAGGGATAATGACTTTACCGCTCATTCAAGATGCATTGCCTCAAATTAATAACTATGTTGAAAAATACAGCTACCTGGCTAAAGCTGATAAAAAAGATGGGCAGCAGCTACTATTACGGATTGTGTTCAATAAAAGAGCCATGAGGGATTTGCTAGAGAATGCACACCAAGAGATTTGGAGCGTTCAGCGACCTTTGACAATGGTCTGGGTTTCCGTTCCTAATGCGTTTCAATCTGAAATCCTTGCCAGTGAGAGCCAGAATCCAATAATTCACACGATAAAGCAGGTCGCATTTTTGCGAGGTCTTCCTATTATTTTTCCGATAATGGATTTGGAAGACCAGACTAATGTTGCCCTATCTACCTCTACTTTGCTTTCCAATCGTCAATTACAAATCATTTCACAGCGCTATGGTATCGATTCTATTTTAGCAGGTGTAATGGTTGTAGATGCTAATGGGCGATTTCAAGGAGAATGGCGGTTATTTTTAAATGGTACCCATTATGAATGGCAAACAACAGGTATCGATCTTACTCAAGTTGTGATGCATGGTATCAACCGTGCGGCAGATATGATTTTGAATCAATTTGCTATTTTTGATAAAAAAGGTATAGAAAATTTAATTACTATGGAAGTGAACGGTGTTCAAACTCTAGATGATTATGTTCACATGGTATCGCTTTTAAAGCATTTATCACCTG
>NZ_NSHJ01000034.1 GCF_002871095.1 Coxiella-like endosymbiont | reverse complement strand
GAAAAGGACTGCTATTTTTTAACCTCTTGATTCTTGCTTTAAAAATGATAAATTATTTCTCAATACTTAAATTATTTCTCAATACTTTATTAAGAGATAGTTATATCTTTAATAAAAGATAATTATATGGATAAAAGACTATTAGAAATATTAGCTTGTCCGATTTGTAAAGGGAAATTGGTATATAAGCAAGATACGGAAGAGCTTCTTTGTCGCTTTGATAAACTAGCCTACCCTATTCAAGGGGGGATTCCAGTTATGTTGGCTGACAAAGCTCGTTCATTAATAGCAGAGAGGTAAAATGGCATTCCGAGTCATCATACCAGTTCGTTATAATTCTATTCGCCTACCCGGTAAAGCCTTGGCAGATATCGCTGGTAAACCGATGATTCAACACGTCTATGAACGTGCCATAAAAAGTGGTGCGGAAGCTGTTGTTATTGCGACTGATCATAAACAAATCAGTAAAGTAGCAGAAAATTTTGGAGCAATCGTTTGTATGACCTCTTCTGATCATCAGTCGGGAACAGAACGTATTGCGGAAGCTGTTGTTGCTTTGGGTTTGGAGGATGATGAAATTGTAATCTATTTGCAAGGTGATGAACCTTTGATTACTCCGGAGGCTATTCGAAAATTAGCAGAGGATTTGGAGGAACATGATAATGTAAAAGCAGCTTCTCTCTGTACACCGATTACAGATATTGAGGAATTGATTAATCCCAATACTACTAAAGTAGTATTGAATCGTCGAAATTACGCTCTTTATTTTAGTCATGCTCCTATCCCGTGGAATCGCTCTACTTTTAATATTTATAATAAAGAAAATATTAAATTAAATGGCTCTCATTTCCGCCATGTAGGTATTTATGCTTATCGGGTAAGATTTTTAGAAGAATATCTTTCTTGGGATAGTTGTTCTGCTGAAAAGATTGAGGCTTTAGAACAACTGCGTATTTTATGGCATGGCGGCCGTATTCACATGGTAGTTACAAAAGAAAAATGCTTGCCTGGCATTGATACGGAAGAAGATCTTCAACGTGTTCGCAAATATTTCAAGTAAATTTAAGTAAAGCATGAAAATAAATGCAGCAAAGCATGGAAAATGTTTATGCAAAAACCCCTGGTGTTTTAATAGTAAAGAAATAGTGGTAGCAAATTCGCTAGTTTGATCAAATGTTTAAGTAGATTTAATAAATGGTTCAAGACTTTTGACAGAGTAGCTGCTTTGGTCATATTTGAAGGACAGGAGTTCAAAGAAAGCTGTTAGTGCTTGGGTGTCATCAATTTGGGTTGGAAAGTAATTAATTGATATTTGGGGAAAAGGTGTGTGTATTTTTTGGTTGGGGGTGTAATTGACTCAGAAAAAATGCTCGGTGAGACTGCAGACC
>NZ_NSHJ01000033.1 GCF_002871095.1 Coxiella-like endosymbiont | reverse complement strand
TCGGGCTTGAAGTGTCAGTAAATCTTTAAGTGCATCTCGAGTAAATTCAACTGTTATGAGTTGTCCTGTGAAGTGGGCGTTAGCAATAACCCTTTTTAAGGCACCTTCGAGCTCTCGTACGTTAGATTGGATGTGTTTCGCTATAAAAAATGCTACCTCATGAGGTAAATGCATTTTTAATTGTTCAGCCTTTGTCATCAAAATAGCCACCCGAGTTTCTAATTCTGGTGCTTCGATGGCCACGGTTAATCCCCATCCAAACCGCGATTGTAGTCTTTCTTCTAACCCATTAATTTCTTTAGGATAACGGTCACAAGTTAATATGATTTGCTGCTGACCATCAAGCAGAGCATTAAAAGTATGGAAGAATTCTTCTTGGGATCGATCCTTCCCAGCAAAAAATTGAATATCGTCAATCAGTAATGCATTTACTGAACGATAAAAACGTTTAAAATCATTCATTACATTGTGTTGGAGGGCTTTGATCATATCGGCAACAAAGCGTTCTGAGTGTAGATAAAGAACTTTTATTTCAGCATTGTTTTTTAAAATTGCGTTGCCAACAGCATGCATTAAATGGGTTTTGCCTAAACCTACACCTCCATAAATAAATAACGGGTTATAGGCTTGACCTGGGTTTTCTGCTACTTGAGTAGCGGCTGCTCGGGCGAGCTGATTAGATTTACCTTCTACAAATGTTTTAAAAGTAAAATTACTATTGATATTAGTGTGTGAATGAATAACCGGAGTTTCAAGAATGCTTTTATGGATTGGGGTGTGAATCTTGTTTTTGGGCTCAGCTTCTGTGGAAGATTTACTTCCAATTTGTAGTTCTATTTTCAGAGGTGTTTCAGTTAATTCATCAAGAACCTCTCGAATTCGATTGATAAATCGCTCATTAATCCAATCCAGCACAAATCGATTAGGCGCTAGCAATAATAAACTGTTTTTTTTAGATTCTACAGCGTGTAAAGGTCGAATCCAAGTATTATATTGTTGTGGCGGAATTTCGTCACGCAAATAATTAAGACACTTGTCCCATAAAGATGTTTGCACGGACATAGGATATCTTTACAAATTGAATGTTAGAATTTTGTAAGGAATGTATTGTAACTTGGTGTTGAGAAGTTATCTATAGCCAAATGAATAAAGCAAGCTAATTAAAATTTTTTTTAGAATTTTTATTTTCGAAATGATGTATTGTACTAAAACGAAAGTTAAACCTAAAAACTTATACAATAAATATTATATTAATAAATATTGTATTATTGAAAAGGTAGATGAATAAGTTTCAATATTTAGTTTTATTGATGGTAAATTGATACGTTTTGATTTCTCAGGTTCATCTGGTATGGGTGGATGTAAAACCGTTACCTTAGATAAGAAGGGCTGAGTAATTTTTTTAAAGTAAAGAGTGTAGTTTTTGAAAGAGACGTGTATAAAAAAGATGAAGGTAGTATTGCCAATCCTCCGAGTCTTAAAGGTTAAGTTTTTGATATTTTGTATCTTTCTAGATAAGGATCTCTAGGAGATCTATTTTATGAAGCATAAATAGCAATAGGGATGTTATTACTAAAAAAGTTTTTAGGTATGAATAATATTCAATCTCATGTTCTTGATCTTGTTTATAACCTTGCAGATGAATAAAGGGGATTATTATGCTTGGATTTAAAAGATTTTTATAAATTACTCAATTTAGCGGGGGAAAGAATTCTGCTTGAAAAAAATTAAATACGAAAATATTTCTACTAGTTCAAATATTTCTACTAGTTCTATTAGTTCTATTAGTTATTTAGAATCTAGTGTATTAAGTTTCTACAAAGCGGAGAGAGGGTATCATTGTTTTATAGAACTAGCATTAAAATAAGAAGATTAAATGTAGATAGATTTTTTTGAAAAAGAAAGAATAAATATTCTGAATGTTACATCGATTCAATTATAATAATATCCAAATATCAGATATTAAACGATTTTTTGAACCCAAAGATCAGAAAGGTGTAAAAATAGCAGAGCATACTGTTAAAGAAAATTTAATTTACTAAGTGAAAAGACAATCACAGAATTAGCCGTGCGAAAAAGATTAATTAGTTTTTTCTTGGATAAATCAATGAAACCCTGGAAGTAGTTGAGAGACTAAAGATTCTGGTTCCTAGTTTCTGAGTAAAAACATTCACTCATTAAGCATGTTTTGTATTTATAGCGAGCTTCTTCTTTGATCATGGATTTATGACCTCAAAATTGATCGCGAATGAGTCTATAGAGGTATTTAAAATGAAATGAATGGGACTTAAAACAGGAGGGGAAAATCAAACAGTTTAATTCTTTCTCTGTCTAATGAAACCTGAGGAGTGAGGAATATAAAAGGTGAGTACCTCAAAGTGTTTTAGAAATTTTTTTAGAAATCTTTTTAAGGTACAGTCCATGGTAAGAATGTTGGATAGTCAACGTGGGTCGTTAAATTATTAGTGTTGTGTTTGCTTCTTTCTATCTTGGTCTGGGAACGGCTAAGAAATAGTAATTCTAAGACTGCCATACGAATAGCTACCCCATTTTTTACTTGTTCTAGAATGACTGATTGCTTTCCATCAGCTAGCTCGGAAGTTATTTCAATTTCTCGATTGATCGGACCTGGATGCATAAGAATTGCGTCAGGTTTCGCTAGTGCAAATTTTTCTGCTGATAAACCAAATAACTGACGGAAAGTATTTAAGTCTATAAGATTGCTATGACGTTCTTTTTGCAGACGAAGAGTAACAACCACATCAGTATTAATTAAGCTTTCTTCCAATGTAGAAAATTTTTTAATTCTTTGATTATTAAATATTTTTGGTAGTAATTGAGAAGGTCCCGTGATTCGAATTTCAGGAACTCCCATTATTAATAATCCATCCACTAAGGAGTTTGCTACTCGAGAATGATAAATATCACCGATAATAGTAACGCATAATTTTGTCCAATCGGGTTTATGTTGTTGGATTGTCATTAAATCAATGAGTCCTTGCGTAGGATGTTGATTATTTCCATCACCAGCATTAATAACGATACCCTGTTTTAAATGTTCTGCTAACATCCTGGGCTGATTATTTTTAGTATGACGAATAACAAAAAAATTCGTTCCCATAGCCTGTAAATTTTGAGCCATGTCTAAGAGTGATTCCCCTTTATCTAAAGCAGAGACTTTAAGATCAGGATTAAGAACGATAGCTCCTAATCTTTTTTCTGCAATTTCAAAAGAATTACGTGTACGGGTACTAGTTTCAAAAAATAAATTAGCAACTACTTGCCCTTGTAATGTGTTAAATACTAAATTTTCTTTGATATTATCAAGAAAGTTGTTCGCTCTTTGAAAAATTAAATCAATTGCATTACGGGTGAGCGATTGCATACCCAATAGATGATCAGGAAAATCTTTTTTAAGCATTCATTTTATTCGATTTACGTTTTCTTGTAACCACTGCTCCAATATGAGTTTGGAGGCATAACTATCAAATTCTTGAGGCATCTTAAATTTTTTTTGAAACTTATGTTCAAACCATAATAATCTTTTGGCTTCAAAAGTGGTGAGACGTTCATCTACAGTGTGTACTGGAAGGCCTGATTTTAATTGTAATTTATTTATAAATTTACGTGTAGCATGAGTAAGAAACTGCTCTGAGCCATCCATGTTATAAGGCATTCCAACGACAAGGAGATCGACCTTCCATATTTCAATAAGCTCTCTTACTTTTTCCCAATTTGGAATACCATGTTTAGCTTTTAAAATAGCGATGGGATTTGCGGATTGTGTTAATGTTTGACCTACTGCTACACCAATACGTTTGAGTCCAAAATCAAATCCTAATGCTGTAAAATGAAAAAAATTAACAGTGTCCATACCATCATATATTGTAGTACAAGATATAGTCACTTAAGCATGACCTACTTGATCAGAAAGCCGGTTGATATCAATACCCATCAGAGATGCTGCTTTTTGCCATCGCTGTTTTAAAGGCGTTTCAAACAAAATAATTCGATTATATGGTACAATAAGCCAATTATTACGAGAAATTTCTTCTTCTAACTGACCGGCTTCCCAACCAGAGTAACCTAATGCAACTATAAAATTATCAGGTCCTCTACTATTAGCAATATCTTCTAACTTCTCTTTAGAAGTAGATACAGAAAGTTGAACTTGTTGATTTTTAGAGTGTTTTTCATACAGAATAAAACCGTTTTCTTGGTTGATTGGTCCTCCCATTAAGACAGGTAGTTCTCCAATATCAGAAACTGTGAGTCTAATATTCAAATGTTCCAGCACATTACTCAAAGTTAGTTGTTGTAGAGGCTTGTTAATAATTATTCCTAGCGCTCCTTGATCGTTGTATTCGGAAATATAGACAACAGATTGAGTAAAATTAAAATCATTTAATTGGGGCATGGCCACTAAAAAATAATTCGATAAAAAATTTGTTTTTAACATACCTAAGCAAGTATGCAGTGATATTTCCTAAGCCGCAACTCCCTTTTCAATACATCAATAATTTGCCATAATGATTTTATTTGAGGATATTTGAGGAAAAGTATATGGAGCAAATCGTTTCACGAACTGTTTATACAGATCTTGCCATTGATGAACTCATTCAGCACGCCCTTAAAAAGGGTGAGGGTACATTAAGTGTGACAGGTGCTTTGGCTGTTAGAACCGGTAAACGGACAGGACGTTCTCCTCAAGATCGTTTTATTGTCAAAGATTCTGAAACAGAAGATCAAGTTCAATGGGGGGATGTTAATCAACCTATTGTTCAAGTTGTATTTGATCAGTTGTGGAATCGAGCAACTGCCTATATTTCTAAGCGCTCTATGTATGTGTCTCATTTGAAAGTAGGGGCGGATGAGAATTATTCTATTCCCGTCCAAGTAATTACTGAATTGGCCTGGCATAATTTATTTGCTTGTGAGCTATTTATTCGACCTGATAGGGATTATTTTAAAGGGAAACCTAAATGGATTCTTTTAAGTGTGCCCGGGTTAACAACAGATCCTAAACGGGATAAAGTAAATAGTGATGCTGCTGTCATAATTAATCTTTCACAACGTCGAGTTCTTTTGGTAGGTATGTCTTATGCGGGGGAGATGAAAAAGGCAATGTTTACTGTATTAAATTATCTCTTGCCACCTCAGGACGTTTTACCTATGCATTGTGCTGCAAATACTGGGAAGTCAGGTGATGTTGCCTTATTTTTTGGTTTATCAGGGACAGGAAAAACAACATTGTCTGCAGATCCTAATAGATTTTTGATTGGTGACGATGAACATGGGTGGAGCCGTACAGGAGTTTTTAATTTTGAAGGGGGGTGTTACGCTAAATGTATAGATTTATCTTTAGAACGCGAGCCCATAATCTGGGAATCTATTCGTTATGGAGCCATTATGGAAAATGTAGTTTTGCAAGCGGATGGTCAACCTGCTTATAATGATGCTAGCTTAACCCAAAATACCCGTGCTGCTTATCCTAGAGAACATATTCTCTTTCGTGTTAAAGAAAATCGTGGAAGACCCCCAGATGCAGTCATTTTTTTAACATGTGATCTATATGGTGTATTACCTCCTGTTTCTTTGCTCACAAAAGCACAAGCAGCGTATTATTTTTTAAGTGGTTATACCGCTTTAGTAGGCAGCACGGAAGTGGGAAGTGTCAAAGGTATCGTACCTACTTTTAGTAGTTGTTTTGGAGCTCCATTTTTCCCTCGTCCTCCAGTAGTATATGCAAAATTGCTGATGAAGCGAATTGAAGAAACACAATGTCAAGTTTATCTCGTTAATACGGGATGGATGGGTGGTGCTTATGGCGAAGGAGGTGTGCGGTTTAGGATTCCTATCACCCGCTCTATTATTGATGCCATATTAACTCGGAAATTAATAAATCAACCTACAGAAAATTTGAAAGGATTTAATTTAGCAATTCCTCAATCAGTTCCTGGTGTAGAAGATAAAGTCTTAAATCCTCGTAAAGCTTGGTCCGATCTTAAAGCGTACGATATTAAAGCCTTTAGCTTGATAGAAAAATTTCAAGAAAACTTTGTAAAGTTTCAAGTAACAGAAGCTATTCGAGAAGCGGGACCGATCATTGAATAATTGCTTTTAAATTTGGTATTCAAAATGTCCATAAGCACAAATATTAAGAATATTAATCAGAAAATTCGTGAAGCAGAAAAAAAATATGACCGGAAACCTCATTCCATTATTTTATTAGCTGTTAGTAAATCACAAAATATCAATCAATTGAAAGCAGCAATTACTGGGGGACAAGTACGATTTGGGGAGAATTATCTCCAGGAAGCCCTTAATAAAATGGTTGCTTTACAGAATCCTCATTTAGAATGGCATTTTATTGGAGCTATACAAGTTAACAAAACACGTCTTATCGCTACTCATTTTAACTGGGTACACAGTATTTCACGATTAAAAATTGCAGAGCAGTTAAACCAATATCGAACTGCGAAAAAATCTCCTTTAAACATTTGTATTCAGATTAATATCAGTGAAGAGAAAAATAAAAGCGGAATTAGTCTTCCTGATTTACCTAGATTCGTTGCTGTAATAAATCAATTTAAGAGGTTGAGATTACGTGGATTAATGACAATTCCAGCTGTTAAAAAAGATTTTAATTCACAAAAACATGATTTTGAAAAAATAAAGAATGCTCAACAAAAATTAATAGAAAAAGGTTTTTTATTGGATACGTTATCGATGGGGATGACCCATGATTTTCAGGCAGCTATCGCGGCGGGAAGTACTATGGTACGAATCGGGACTGGTATTTTTGGTCCGCGAGAAGATCAAAGTATAATTTAGTTTTTGGAAAAGAACAACTATATGGGAGATTAACGTATGAAGATAGCTAATATTACTTTGATTGGTGGTGGTAATATGGCGTGTAATATTGTGGTTGGCCTACTTGCTCATGGATATCCTCCTAATCGTATTTGTGTCACGAACCCTAATTCCGATAAGATATTATTTTTTAAAGAAAAATATAAAGTTCGGACGACTCATAATAATCAAGAAGGCACAACAAACGCTAATGTTGTCATGTTAGCTGTGAAACCTAATCAGGTTAAAAAAGTATGTGAAGAATTAAAAGAGATCGTTAAAACGTTTCATCCTCTTATTATCTCTGTAGCTGTTGGTGTCTCGATTAAGTTACTTCAGCAATGGCTGCAAACTAAGCTAGCCATTGTAAGAGCCATGCCGAATACTCCTGTTTCTGTGAGAGCGGGTGTAACAGCTTTATTTGCTAATGATAAGGTGACTAAGGATCAAAAAAAAATGGCAGAAGCTATTTTTCACGCTGTTGGGATTGTGGTTTGGTTATCTTTGGAAAAGCAAATTGATGCGGTAGCTGCTCTTTCTGGTTCTGGTCCGGCTTATATTTTTTTCGTAATGGAAGCTTTACAGGAAGCAGGAAAAATTTTAGGACTTCCAAAAAAAACAATACAATTACTGACGACTCAAACGGTATTGGGTGCTGCGAGGATGTCTTTGGAGGAAAAGAAAGATATAGTTGAATTACGTCGATTGGTTACATCACCAGGTGGCATAACAGAACAAGCAATTAAAGTATTAAAATTAGGTAATTTACCCTCATTATTTACTAATGTATTAAAAGCAGCTGTTCAGCGTGCTAAAGAATTATCCGTGGAAGTAGAGCAGTCGATTTAAAAAACAAAATAGATTCTTTGGGTTTAATCCAGGAATCAAGCAGATCTCCATAAATATTATAGATAGTGAACTTATCAGAAAATTTTCTACAGGTATTTAAGAAGACTACTAGCTTTTGAGCTTTAATAAATTCGCAATAGATAAATCATACTACTTTACTATTTTATATTTTACTATTTTATTTAAAATTTTATTCTTAATATTTTATTCCTTCATTTTATATTCTAGTAAAGAAATATAGAGGATAAAAGGGGGAAATAGTTTCGAAAAATTTATTAAAATTATGAAATCAAGGGTCATGCTTGGAATAATGTTTTATGAGTATGTGATTATAAAGAAGTTAAGAATCTAGTTAGTCTATCGTTAAGGAGAATGTATGATGCATAGTATTTGGAGTAGCTTCATTTAGTATTATTGAAGAATCTTTAGCAATACTTCATAGTTTATTCTTCACTGTTTATTTGAGGAATGCAAAAAAAAATTAGAAAAGCAATTAACAATAGTACATCCTTAATTCTTAAGGAGCTGAAGTTAGAAAATCAATAGACACTAAGAAAAATAAAATCAATTAATTTAGTTTTAGTATAGCTCTATAAATGTTTTAGAAAGATGTTTTAGAAAGAACTGAGATCATTTTATTATGAACGCGGAACACTAAGTTTCCTTCCATTCATCTAGAAAACGTTTATGTCGAATAATAATTCTATTTAAAACTGTATTGCAATCGTTCTGCAATTATGGGAATCAATTTTACCTGATCCGCTTTCAGTTTTTTTACGATAGAATATTTTAAAAAAATATGAAAAGTTTTTTTTATATCTAAAGAAACTCCTCTCTTTTAGAGAGAGTTATCAACTGTGATGCATGCCAATTCTACCTATCTAGAATTATAGAAGACTATTTTTTAAAAAAATTCATCCTTGATGAAAGAGGAGATAGCTGATAAAATCTCTTAAAAGGAGTAGAGAAATAGTTTATAAGAGAAATAGTTTATAGTAGATACTAGATCTATATAATGTTTTCTTTATGATATGTTAGGTCGTGGTTAGAAAAACTCATTGTAGTGCGATTCTAAGATGAAGAATGTTTTCGCAAGTAAACATTTGATGAGATCTAATCCTATTGAACTTTTATTCTATAGAGCGCGAGTCTCTATACTCAATTGATTCACAGGTAGATAAGAAGTTTTTAGTTGAATTGCTCAATCTCGACAGGTAGACTCACTGTTAGTAGCTTATCCTTTCGAGTTAAAGAGCTAAATCTTTTGGATGCTCTATTAGTTGGAAATAGTTAACTTCTTATTATTAAGAAAATCTGATAGACGTCTTTTGTTACTTAAAAAAAACTGAAAATAGTTTTTCGTGAGGAGTCTCAATAAGAAAAAAGATTGAAGTCATTAACATAGAAACTCTCAGAGAGATGATCATTTAGATATATAAAAAATATTCAAACGCTTACTAAAGATATGATTGTATTTAGAAATACTGGTATATTTTTAATAAGGCTTATTTTTGATTTTTATCTTATTAGCCTCATGATTCGTTTACTCATGCATCAAACAGCTGCTAATTATGATAATCCAATTTTACAATTGGTAATTCGCAGAACTAATATTTTTGTTCGCCATTTGCAGACTATTCTTCCTACTCTGAAAGAATTGGATTTCACTCTCGTGCTACTTCTAATAGTTTTTGAGATTATCCAGACTTTTCTTATATTTGAGTTACGGTTTCAGGTAATGCCTCATTGGCGAGGATTATTCTTGATAGCAATTGGCTCGTTGGGTAACAAATTTATTAATTTATATTTTTACGCTATAATTATCCGAGTCATCATGAGTTGGTTACCTTCTTTACAGCGTAGTTCGGTTGCAGAAATAATATTTTTAATTACAAAGCCTTTAATGCGTGCGGAACGTATACTTCTTCCGATAGGGGTAGGATTTGATTTTTTATATCTGTTTTTGTTGGTGTTATTTCAATTAATTTCAATCATTGTTTTTAATCCTATAATAGCAGTAGGAACGCGGTGGGCATTATAGGCAATAATTATTGCGCCAGAACTTAAATTTTATTAGGATGTTTGCAATTGGAGAGGAAAATTTATGAGTAAATATGTACATTCTACGTCAGATAATAATTTTGAAAAAGATGTACTTAAAGCAAACCAACCGGTATTGGTAGATTTCTGGGCTGAATGGTGTCAACCTTGTAAAATGATTACTCTGATCGTAGAGGAAATAGCCCAACAATATTTGAGTCATCTTAAAGTATTCAAGATGAATGTCGATGATAATATAGAGACCCCCGCTAAATATGGAATAAGAGGAATACCTAGTCTTTTGATCTTTCATGAAGGAAATGTTATTGCTACTAAGGTAGGTGCATTGAGTAAATCACAGTTAGCTGCCTTTGTGGACGAAAACTTGCATTCTTTATGATAAACCACTAGAATCCTTAATAATTCACGGTGTCCTACCGTGATATATTATCCCATCGCTTTTAGGTTTATTTCTAACTATGAATACCAATAGGGATACACCTTTGCAAGAGGATGCTTGCCTGTAATAATGGGCAAGTTTTAACTAAATCGATTGCTCTAAACAACCAAGAGGTTTGATCATAACTTATGAACTTAACTGAGCTTAAACAGAAATCAGTTCCAGAGTTAATGGAAATTGCCCAAGAAATGAATTTGGAATATGTTTCACGCTCCCGAAAGCAAGATATTATTTTTTCAGTTTTAAAATCCCATGCTAAAAAGGGGGAAGACATTTTTGGCGATGGAGTTTTGGAAATTCTTCAAGATGGTTTTGGATTTTTACGTTCTGCTGATAGTTCTTATTTAGCCGGTCCTGACGATATTTATGTGTCTCCAAGTCAAATTCGAAGGTTTAATTTACGTACTGGGGATACCATTTCAGGTAAAATTCGTCCTCCCAAAGAGGGGGAACGCTACTTTGCCTTATTACAAGTTAATGCAATTAATTTAGAAAAACCAGAAGCTTCTAAAGGAAAAATTCTTTTTGAAAATCTAACAGCACTTTTCCCAAATGAACAAATCCAAATGGAAATTGGAAATGGTACTACGGAAGATATTACCGCTCGAATTATTGATTTAGTAGCACCTATTGGAAAAGGCCAACGAGGTTTAATCGTATCACCGCCCAAGGCCGGTAAAACGATAATGCTACAAAATATTGCTCATTCTATTACCAGTGATCATCCCGAGTGTGTACTCATTGTATTGTTAATTGACGAGAGACCGGAAGAAGTCACGGAAATGGATCGTTCTGTCAAAGGAGAAGTAGTCGCTAGCACCTTTGACGAGCCTGCCGTCCGTCACGTCCAAGTAGCAGAAATGGTTATTGAAAAAGCAAAGCGACTCGTGGAGCATAAAAAAGATGTAGTAATTTTGTTGGATTCTATGACTCGATTAGCACGAGCTTACAACACTGTAATTCCCGCTTCAGGGAAAGTTTTAACTGGAGGTGTGGATGCAAATGCACTTCAACGTCCTAAACGATTCTTTGGAGCTGCACGTAACATTGAAGAAGGTGGTAGTTTGACTATTATTGCAACTACTTTAATAGAGACTGGGTCTAAAATGGATGATGTAATTTATGAGGAATTTAAAGGTACGGGTAATATGGAAATTCATTTAGATCGTCGCATTGCTGAAAAACGAATATTCCCCGCTATTAATATCAATCGGTCAGGTACGCGGCGTGAAGAATTGATGATGAAGCAGGATATTTTACAAAAAGTTTGGATTCTTCGTAAGATTTTACAGCCTATGGACGAAATGGCAGCAAGCGAATTTTTAATTGATCGCTTAAAGCTAACAAAAACAAATAATGATTTTTTTGATTCAATGAAGGGCTAAAACATCTCTTTTAGCATACTTTTTTTCTAGCTTTGTTCTAGGGGGGTTTCAGGGTAGTAGTTCATAAAAGTAAAGTAAGTAATAATTGTATAATTTGCAGTTAAGAGCTTTATTGAGGATGTTTTGCCAGTTATTTATTTTCGTTTGATGTTTTTGTGGTGAGATGATGTAAAAAAATTTTACCTCCCAGTTTCTAAAACGATCTTAACTATAGGAGTATGGGTATATCTACTAATAATGAAGAAAAGAGATAACAGAAAGTAAATTATTTAATTGAGTGAAAAAATAAAATTCTCTAGATTTCTCAGCTCTCTTAAGAACTAGTCTACTTATTGTCCGGTCTCAATACAATACTACCCCTAACTTCTACTACTTTTGATATTTTATACAAAATATCGTCCATCGTACTAAGTATTGTTATATCGCTTATATTTCTTTAATTTAGAATAGCACTAGAAAATACTAGAGTAATTAAAAAGAAAGTTCTCTAAAGAGTAACAAGCATATTTTTAGTATCATCACGACATTTTTTTCAAAAATAAGAATTATTTTTAAAAGAGTCTTAAACAAAATACTTTAATTTATAAAGTAATCTACCCTATAGTTTAAAACTATGCAGAAAAAAGGATTGTTTTTCTACTGATTACTAGAGCGGTTGTAGTCTGATCTGAAAGGTTGATTTTAATTTCTCTTCGGTTTCAAGAAAGTATCTAATTTTTTTGGCTAAGCTGTAAAAAATACAAATCATAAATTATAAATATTAATTATCCCAAATGGTACTTCTGTAAAGTTTAGTATTTTTCAATGGGAGGGGGAGAGGGGAGTGGCAGTTAGTTCAGTTAATTTAAACAATTAATTAAATTTTTACACTTTAACCTCTAAAAGGTATTGTTTAAATAAAAAAATTATCTAAGCCAATTTTAATGTCTAAAATTTCTGTTTGCTACGTCAGTTTGTACGACATTACTTTTGATATAAATATTAATCATTTGGTTTCTTAATTGAGCATTACTTTTTTTATTCGCTTACTAACATAAGATCGACCACTGTTCAAAAGCTTAGTACGTTTAGTGATGAATAATTATGGATTAGAAAAAATCATTGAGAAGAAGTTCCCCCATATCAATAGAGAGGTTCTAGAAATCTAATTTTTTAACGAAATGGTCAAACTGTGTTTAGGTATGCATAATAAATGAAGATAATGATCATTATTTTTCCTGATTTTATAATAATGTGAAGTGAAGATTGTTGAGTTAATAACTTCCGAAGTTTTGGAATTGGACTCTTAATAATTACTTGAGGATCACAGTTTGAATAACAAAATTAATTTATGAAAGATAATAATATTTTGTGGAATTGACAATCTGGGCTCTATGATTTTTCATTAAAAAAATTGCCCATCATTGTATTATAGTTCCTAAGGAACGAAATGTTTTTCGATGGTTTATTCTTGGTCTACAGGGATGTTAAAAAAGTGAGCGTAGAAAATTAACCGTTTATGGTTATCAAAAAATTATTAGGTTATGGGTGTCCTTTGATGGACAAAAAGAGAAGATTATTTTAAACCTTTTTCTATTATTTTTTGGTATTATTTATTCAAAAATATTGTGAATTTAATCAATTTTTAAAATATGTATTTTAATACAACAGTAAGGGGGTAGGAAGGATTCGTAAGTATGTATTTATAATATTTTAAGTATAAAATACTATCAAGAAATTTTATAATTTCTATAGGAAATTCCCAGCCAACACACGAAAAAATAACTATACTGAAACATCGTAATAAATTTCCTAATAATTTCTAGATATTTTTAAAAGCTAATGCTTTTCGATAACAATCTAGAGCAGTATTTTTTATAGCCTTGTTCCTCGTAAATTCTTCCTAATTCTTGGTAATCGGCTGATGTAGGTACTAATTTAATGCTGTTTTGAAGATAAATACGAGCTTTATTTAAGAATTTTTTTCGGAGGCTTAATCTTCTTAAGCAAAGGAATAATTCTGACTTCTTTGGGTATTTTTAAGTCATAATTCAGCTATGGGTAATTGTTTAAATGTTTTAATAGGGCGGGCTAAACCATAAGTCGTAACTAGAGATGAATTCCATGGTTTTTTTTTGGAGTATGTGTTCAATTAAGAGAACAACACCCCTATCTGCTTCACTAAGAGTTATTAAATAGCGTGTATAAAGTTCAATTAAAGCAATGTTTTGTTGAAAATAATAAGGCAACCACTTTCACAGGACCTAATGAAGGGTTGTTTATTTTTTGGGAATCTTCATCGAGTAAATTAATATAAGTTTCTTGTTCTAAAGCGGCTAAACTTTCAAAAGATTCTAGTGTAAATTTTTGTAAAGTCGGAAATAAAAGGCGTAAATTTTATCAATCTTGAAGTTTTAAATAGAGTTGTGTTAGTAATTTCAATATGTATTTATGATGAGACTTTTTTGATCTAGATCCTGTAAAGTACTGAGCACCTGTTTCCACTGGTGGTTAATAAATTTTTAATTGTGCTTGAGTAAGACAATACTAGTAGCCTCCTGACTCGTTATATGAGCTAAGCGTAGATAATGATCTCGACGTTCATAAGCTTGTTGGAGATTGGCAGCATGAGCTACGGCTAAATAATTCATCATAGGATGTTGAATTATCTTGCCTGATTTAGTCAAAGTTTTTTCAGCGTAATGCAAGCGTCCTTCGGCAAGCTGACACAACCCTATATTACTTACTGAGATAACCTCAACGTCAATAAAAACATATTTTCTCTCATCGTTGTATATTTTTTGAAAGATGAGTAATGAAACTGAGTAGGCAAAGTATCAGATAAAAAAGAAGTAAGAGAACAATCAAGGAAATAAAATCTATCCACAAGGTTGTCTCAATACTCCAATGACAATAAATGATTAATATGTAGTCGGTTTCTTGAGGCATTTGTAGTCCTAGCTAAAGTGATAATAAAGTAAAAAGAAAGAATAAAATTAAAATTTCATATTTTTTTATTTGAAATGAGATCATTAACGAGTACCCGTAAGGATTGTAAAGAGGGAAGTGTAGGTTCGTTCAGTATCAACAGCAGCTAAGACTTTTATTTTCTTAGTAAGGGCATCTGTTTCACTTGGATTAGAATTATACTGATCCGAGTATTGAATGGCGATATTTAAACTTTTTCGATAGAACAAAGAATTGTAATTGATTAGAGCCCATTGTGCTTGATTGAATTGTAATTGAATATTTTGTGTTAAAAACAGAATTTTTCTGAGGTTTCAAGAAAGGTGAAATAGGTTGATCGATGCGGCTCCGAATGAGAAAGAGTTTCTTTAAACCACTCAGATGATATTTAGCTCTCTCCTACCAATTTTTTCTTCTAGGGTAAGTGAGTGAGTGGTGGTATGGATTCAGTTTTTTCCGGTGTGGTTTCAGAGAATTCTTGAGAGAGAAGAGGTGATAAATTACCTACGTCGATTTTTAATTGATCTAATTCCTCAGAAAGCTTTGTGACTTCAATAGACGTATTCTCAGAAAGAGTGCTAATATCTTGATCTATTGTTTTTTTAATGGAATTAGGTTCTCTTAGAAGGAGAGTTTTAATTGTTGTCGTACCATTTTCAGTCATTGAAGAGCAATGGCAAAATATTTTTCACCCATAAAATAAATATTGGCTAAACGAATGCAGTAAGTCACTTCATCAATGTTTTGTTGAGTAATAGCCTCAATGAATTTTTTGAAAATTGAGCAATGTTTTCTTGGTTAGCGTTAAGAGTTTCTTGTATTCGTGCTTGCGATTTTTAAAAATTAGTTTTTAGTTCAGCTAGTTTACATGTACATTGATGAGTTTTGAGGTGGCGCCAGATAGCGATACTTGATCCAATACTCCCCGCCCAAGGCTACAATAAGCGAAACTATAAAGCAAAAGTCCAGTGTTGTTCCATGTGGAGGGTACAGTTTTGGCTTTTTAGGTAACTCGTTTGAAGTAGATGTCTGAGTCATTGCTTCTCCTTATTGAACAAGTAATTTGAATTACCTTAATTATTTAAAATTAAGTTATCTTTTTTACAACGCTTTGATAATAACTTTTTTCGTAGTATTTTTCATGATTATTGGGTAATTCAAATCATAATAAATGTTAATATTACACATCTGATTGCTGATGTGCTGATGATAGAGTAAAGGATTTTTTTATAGCTTTTTTAGTTGTGAAAAAATAAACTCTTCTTAAGTTTCGGAAATTTTCTACATTCGTAGATACCATACTATAATAGATTTCGTAGTTAAGAGTTTTAATGATTTGGGTAACTACTCAAAGGTTTTCTGTTAGTAACAAACAATTAGAAAGGTTTTTGCTTCAGGATCTCTTAATTTTTTCTTTAAAAAAACTGTAGAGTATTTTACAATTAAAAAATTATAATGTTTTTGTAAATGTCTTGTATTCTTTTATTTAGAATAGATAATTTTAATAGTCCTTTAGTACTATTTTTTTCAAAAATGTATTTATGGAAATTCTTTATTTGATGCAATGCATTAAATATTCCTTCTCTCATAGCTATTATATTTTGATTGTCTGGAAAAATTAAATTTAGATAATATCTTTGCAGGGTTGGTGCTTGTAAATCAAATACAATTGGTGTGGAAAAAGATTTCCTGGATTATTTTAGATTGTCTATCTAGATTGTTTGAGATAATCTACTTTTATCCGCTTTATAATCAGCGTAAAAAATCAAATACATATCCACTGATATTTCTCAATGTTATTTTTTAGTTTATTTGAGCTCCAGGAGAAATAAAGACTTTGAGTTTTTTAAAATACTGATAGTCTTATTTTTTAGTTAATTATTGTGCATAAAGCTCTATTTTCCATGCTGCATAAGCGGGTGTTTCGTAAGGATGGATACGTATTAATTCTTCAATTACAGAATGTAAATTTTGATCTTCACAAATCATCTCTACCAAATATTCTTTGACAATTTCAATCTGGTTTTGGCTACCTACATAGGGATGACTGCCTTTCAAAGGACGATATTGTCCCACTCCAAAGGTTTGCCATGCACAGCAATCATAATCGCCAACTTTACCAGCTCCTTTTGCAAATAAAGAATTTTTAACCTTCTCTAAATGTTTTTCAGGAACGTAGAAAGTGAGCTTATACATGGTAAATTTCTTATAAATAAAGTATATGTATTTTGTTTTTTATTATATAATTTTTATTATATAATAATCTATAATTAGATAGATGGGATTGAAATCATAATTATAATCTTAGTGATCTAGAATTTTGTAAAGCTTGTAGTAGAAATTTTCCATTGCTTGGAAAGCCATTTGTCCTGATGCTGATTTTGCCTCTTCTAGAGAGGAGAAGGTTAAATACCCGCCTAATAACGGGGCCAATAATCGGGTTATTTTTCCCTGATCACCCATCCCCAGAACAATCATATTTTCGTTCTCTTGTTTATTGATTAGTAATTGAAATAAAGTTTTAACATCAGTTTGAGTATTTATCATCACTGCAAATTTTAGAACATCAGGTTTAAAATGAGACATATGTCTTGCGATACTGTCAAGTTCTTTGAAATCCGGGGTTTTTTTAAAATTATGATAAGAGAGAATAAATTTAGCTTTTTTATTTTGAATAGTAATTTTATTTGCAAGATAAAAATCAATATCTAGATAATTAAATCCAAGATTATTTCCCACTTGTAAAATTTTATTTTGCTCTTCCAGAGTACCATCAAATTTTCCGCCATCTCTTTTAGAACGGCAGCATAGGATAGATTTTTTATTAGTGTGTGTCGCAATAACATCTAACATTTCTGGGCTGATATTTTGAATAAAGTCCACACGAAGTTCTATAAAATTAGTTAGATTTTGAGCTTTTTTGAGTTGTAATAAAAACGATTCAAGAGTGAGACCTATTACTGAAATACAGATCTTTAAGTTATTCAACATTTTATTTTAATTCTTCTAATTTTATATTTTAATTGTGCTTTTAATTGTGCGAATATTGATAATCCTTGTGGTAATCCCTATTCAAAGAGTTCTTGACAAGCCTGAACGTTAAGAGTTTGTGTTTATTAGGGTGGTTTTCCCTTTATAACCAACAAAAATATAAAAAAATCAAACAATTCTTCGTCTCTCCTATTATAACCAAGGAAGAGAAATCTTTTTTATTCAAGATTTTCTACCTTTGTATCATAGGGGGTCAAAGAAAGCGCAGGCGATTTTGTAAATTAACATCATGTGCTGTGTCAGGATACATTGCTGTTGTTTTTTTGATCGGAAAGAATTTAAATTAGTTATGGAGCTAATTATCTTTCTAACGAAACTCTATACTAATAACTCCTAAAATAATATCTTATTATAAATTTCTGAATATCAAAATACAAGATACTTATTAATATAATTTTTTAGATGCAATCGTTTTGAATCCTGTTATTGCTAAAATGATGGTGTTGTAACCTCCTTGCTCTAGTTTTTCTCGCAACGTATTTACATTATGAGTTTCTCCGTATATTTTCAATTTGCTGTTTATAGATGAGATTTTGTTTAATTAAAAAGCTTGTTATGGGTGCCTTTATTTCCTGAGGATAGCTTGCAGTAATATATATCAATCAGTTAAAGAATGAATATTGATTTTTCTAGCTCACTAAAAGATCTTAGGAGATTTTCATTATAGAGGGACAGAAAAACTGTAATCTCATTAAGATTAATTTATTTGATACTGATAAGTCTTTTATATCGCTTTCACAATACGTTTTTTCGTCAAGCAACAAAGCGTATTTTTGTGTGATTAGTCTTGAACGAAAAAACTTTCCTGTATGCCATATTGAGAGATCCTTAATAACCTTGATTAAGTAGTCGTCTTCTTGTGTAATCGGCCAGATAATAGTGAAATAAATCTGAGGATGATTTTTTGAAATTGTTATTTTAGAATTTTTACTGTTGTCATAATGCCTATGAACTTTTCCAGCTGATCATGGTGATTTGTTTTCTACGGATCATATCAATAGATTGCACGACCTAGTTCATCTAACAATAAATCTTTGCGTTTCCAAAGTAAATTTAGCCATTTTTGAAAATAACGACGAAAATTGCGATTTTCATAATAATCACCGATAAGATCAGAAGGTAAAGGTAATAATTCATAATGCACAGTGATCGTAGAATAATCACCCTGAAAATATTTCCAGAAGGTAAGTGGTTGGGAATAATGAATTGTTACATTTAAAATTCCACTTAATTCCTTCTGTAATTCTTTGATAACAATTGCAATTCCCCCTGATTTTGGTTTTAACAAATGTATATAAGGAGAAGATTGGCTTTTCTGCTGAGCAATCGTAAAACGAGTACCTTCTACAAAATTAATTATTGTAGTTGGAAATTCTTTAAATTTTTCACATGCCTTTTTTGTAGTTTGAATATCTTGTCCTTTCAATTTTGGTTTTTTGCGAATTGCCTGAGGGGAATGTCGTCGCACGAAAGGATAATTCAAAGACCAGCAACTTAGGCCAAGTATAGGCAACCTC
>NZ_NSHJ01000032.1 GCF_002871095.1 Coxiella-like endosymbiont | reverse complement strand
GCATTGACTTTTTTCTAAAGTATTTAATAGGTTTCCAGAGAATGGCATAACGGCTTTAAAGTTTTATTTATATTATGTATGGTCTTATTGTTCCGAAAGCCACCAGAGCAAGATCTTCCGATACTAAAAACAATTCCTATTGTATAGTATCCGATACAATACAATTTGAATTTTTCAAGCAAAAGTGGAGTCAAAAGTGGAGTAATGATTATTTTTTACATTCTACTTTTTTAATAATACAAAATCGCTTTTGGACATTAGCAATAATAGTCAGGTCGGCCAATGCTTTTCCTATTTCCATCTTATGATTAAAACCATAAACTAAAAACATTTTTTAGAAACTTAAATCACAAACCCCTTATATTATTAAGGGGGAATATTAATAGTTCTTTAGTCTAGCTATAGTCTTAATGTTCTTTTATTTTTAAAGATACCTAGCGACACTGATCCTAAATCATCTTATATGATTATTTTAAATGACAAAGTAAAAACTTATGAATTTCTGTAGATTTACGCACTATTTCCGATATTCCAGCACGTAATTTATTAACATGCGTCCCACCCTTTCATAAAGGTAAAAATTAAATTTACATAACTTTCCCTAATACCTTATTTCCTTGTAGGAAACTAAATACTACTCCATCCACATTTTCTTGAACTCCTACAAAATTTCTTACTTACCCAAAGATCCTCTCTGATAGACGTTTAGAGTTACAGACAATATTTAACAATAAGTAGCTTCTTAATGCCCCCGTCTGTGTAATACCATTAAACATTCAAGATATTTTTCAGTGTATTCGTCACACAGTAAATCGAACCACATAATCCAGGACACAAAACTGTCTTCGCGTTTAGAGTATGCTTTAAAGCGGATATGCTAAAGTTAGGACGATTAAAATACTGAATATCAAGCCAAAATAAAATATTAATTCCTGTTTCTTGTTTACTACATAAATCGACGGTATATAATTTTAATATTGTTTAGCTATTCACACAATTCATTTAATAAATCTTTCTTTCCTTTTTCAATTGAAGGTTCCTTCCTTGTTCACTTGAACAATTAATTTTTGATAGTGCATTTACAATCGAAATACCAATACCATACAATCCACAGAAATATTTAATAAGTTTTATTAGAAAATTTAGCACCCCCATGAATATGGGTAAGAATTAATTTCACCCTGAAAACTTTATATTCAGGCTTAATATCAATCAGTATGCTGCGGCCATCATCAATAATTTCAAACGAGCCCATCTTTATAAAGAACCACTTCAACACATTATTATGCGCAAATGCTGCAATTGGGCTTCATTCTCGCTATTATCAATGAGTTTCGTGAATAAAAGGTGATTAGAATATGTTGAGGTATTGGTATATGAACACATACCAGGAGGTTACTTTACCACTTCCAATCCACACATAAAACTTTTGAAGAAAGCCTGGGGAGTGGTCCCTCTCCCGTATAG
>NZ_NSHJ01000031.1 GCF_002871095.1 Coxiella-like endosymbiont | reverse complement strand
ATTATATTGTTTCTTCAAGATTTTATGACGATACTGTAACTCATTTAGCGGTTCTTATTGTAGAGTCTTCTATAATTTTGACTTCTCCGAAATTACGTATATTTCCATGTTCTAACCACATACTTTCTTACAATATGTTTATATAATCTCATTTAAATACGAGACCATGACGACGATATTCAATTTTTGAACAAAATTATTGATTCTTTTTCTTTTCCTGTGGATTCAAAGGAGGTATCACCAAAGCTAAAAATTTCATTAATTAAAAGAATCTCAGGATCTACTATGGTAAGAAAAAGAGTAAATGCTAATCTTATAACCAGCCATACCAGTAAAATATTCTTTAATTGGCATGCTAAGATACGTACTAATTTCAGTAAACTCCTTAATATCTGGAATTAAAGACTTTCTTTTTTTAAAAGACTTAACAGCATTCCGCGAATTTTTATAACTATTCAATTTAGCTTGTATTTTAATATTAATATTAAGTAATGATGCCACTTTACAATCAATTTCAACTTTCCCAAGTTTCGGAGTAAATACTTCAGCTAAAACTTTGAGTCAAGTGCTTTTACCAGAACCATTATAAGCTATTCACCCCAAATGGTCATTGTCGTGTTTTAAAGAAAAAATATCGTTCTGGGGATTTTATAGCTACCACGGAAAGCTGCCCTCATTAATTAGTTTTAATTTTTTCTCCTATAGCAGCGTTTCAGATACTCTCTTTAAAAGAATGTTGATTTACCCAGTACAAGAAGTATTTAACATGAAGATTTTCTATGTATATAGATGCGATTTTATTAATTTTCTAATGATCACTAGAGGTAATTTGTGATTTTGAGTGTTGTCAACTAGTAAAACTAAAGTAAATCCTATTAACCCAAAAGATAATTCGAAATTATCAAGCATTGCTTTTTGTGGCGTATCCTCAAAGCAGGATAGCTCTGATTAAAGTTAATTAAGATAGGGTGTGTTTTTAGAGGAAGGTTTAATATGATTGCTTTTAAAGCATGTTAAAGCAGACGTGGAATATTTATGTTATGAGAGAGATACAAAATAATACTTGAATCAGGATCATGATGCAGGGGGTATATATTTATATGGTGTATTAATGATCCGCATACATAAGCCTCTAAATATAAAATTAGAGACAACGATTTAAAAACAAGGAAAAATAAAAGAGTATATTTAGTAATGTTGATTTTAAAGGTACTGATTATCATCAGTTAATTAACTAAATTATGAAAAAAATCGAAATATTACGACAGAGTGTTTGATATACGAATAGAGTAAAAAGCTAATTAATTTAATTAGAGGTAATATTTTCCATTATAAATATATGAATCACTATTGATCATCATGAGTGAAGATAATATAAAAATTCATTCTAAGAACCTACATGTTAGTAAAAGGATGTATTTTTGTAATGATTGATGGAATAAACTGAAGTTTAGAATCCCTAAGATTATTAGCGCAAAATTAACAGATTGAATTTGATCGATAGGGGGCTTAGAAGACCTAATACTGATCACATATAACC
>NZ_NSHJ01000030.1 GCF_002871095.1 Coxiella-like endosymbiont | reverse complement strand
GTTCTGTTCCGTGAGCAATTTCAAAATTAATTTTATTCAAGACGAGATTATGTTTTTCTAGAAAAAGTTAAGTTGCGTACAATTACAACATCCATAAACACCGTGACTCATGTTATAACTTTTCTTATAATATCTAAAACTTTTCCTATAATACTTAAACTTATAGAGTCATTTATTGTTTTTTATGGACGACAGTGAGAAATTTTACACCCTTGGAAAAGCCGTCATTGCTACAGAATTACAAGCAATCCAATTATTACAAGAGCGCATTAACAAAGACTTTTCTATAGCATGTAAAACCCTCCTAGCTTGCAAAGGACGGGTGGTTGTCTTAGGAATGGGTAAATCTGGGCACATTGCTCGAAAAATTTCCGCCACCTTTGCTAGTACAGGAACCCCTTCATTTTATGTTCACCCTGGAGAAGCCAGCCATGGCGATGTTGGTATGATTACTAAAGAAGATGTCGCGCTTGTGATTTCTTATTCAGGCGAGACTCTTGAAATTATTAATATTCTTCCTACAATTAAAAGATTAGCAATCCCCCTTCTCATTTTCACAGGAAAACTTCAATCCAGTTTAGCCCGTACCGCTGATGTGATTATCGATATCAGTGTTCACAAAGAAGCCTGCCCACTTGGACTAGCACCTACCTCTAGTACTACAGCGACTTTGGTTATGGGAGATGCTTTAGCAATTACACTTCTTGAAGCTCGAGGTTTCACAACAGAAGATTTCGCCAGGGTACATCCAGGGGGATCCTTAGGAAAACGTCTTTTGCTACACATTGATGACCTTATGCATACTAAAAATCATATGCCGATAGTAAAACCGGATTATATGTTAGATGAGGTTTTAGTGGAAATTACTAAAAAAAGCTTAGGAATGACAGCTGTTATTGAAGACAATGGTCATTTAGTAGGAGTTTTTACAGATGGTGATCTACGTCGAACATTAGATAAAGGTTACGATATTCACCGAACACCAATCAAAGAAGTGATGTCCAAAAATGGAATTACTATTCGTCCGAACCTTTTAGCGGCCGAAGCACTCAAAATTATGCATGAAAACAAAATCACTTCACTACTCGTTACCGATGAAGAGTGTTACCTTTTAGGAGTCATCCATATGCATGATCTTTTACACGCGGGTATTATTTAGGGTATATAGAAAACTGTATGTATCAAGTCGATTAATTTCGGTACATCAAGCTCGTAATCCTTGATCTGGATGGAGTGCTCACGGATAACCACCTCTGATATAAGACTAATAAAAAGATCTTAAAAGTTTTTCATATTCAGAATGTACTTGGAATCAAAATCTTGTTAAAAAGCAAGGGTTGAAGCGGCGATTATAAGCAGTTGAGCAAATTAACCTGTCTTTCAACAAGCAAAAGAATTAGATATTTAACATATCTATCTATATAGATAGTGAACGCGACAACTGCATTCCTTATAAAAAATTACTTGCTCAATTACAACTAAAAGCAAAAAGTGGCTTATATTGATTATGACTTACCTGATTTACCCCTAATGCAGCAAGTCGGTTTAGGATTGTGGGGGTCGAGCAATGCGATATCCGCTCTTCATTCA
>NZ_NSHJ01000029.1 GCF_002871095.1 Coxiella-like endosymbiont | reverse complement strand
CTCTTTAAGAGAGTTTTAATAGGGTAGGTCACTTCATTGATCATTTATTATTGGGATTAATTCATTCGTGGAAATTAGGTTGTTTAATATTTTTGTAGCCAGAGGTAATGCGATTATACGAGGAGACTGTGTTCCATTTCAGCCTCTATGGTAGACAGTTTATAATCGATTTTTTAATTTTATTGAAAAAAACGCTGTTCTTTATAGCGTCCCCAAGGGGATTTGAACCCCTGTTACCGCCGTGAAAGGGCGATGTCCTAGGCCTCTAGACGATGGGGACCTGGTTTCGCTCTAAAAGCGATATACGATTCTCTCCTTTTTGAGTAGTGTTTTTCTGTGAGATTTTGGTCTATCATATTTAATTTTTTTAGTTTCCCACTGAGAGTAGAATTTATTCTACAGAAACCCGAAAAAGGTAGTAGAATGAAGTTCAGTCAGATTAAAATTGATTTTAATTCTCTTAAATGTTATCGAAAACTTTTTTAGATGGACTATAAATTCACACAAATTTGCATTGTACGGACTTTTCTATAATTCTGTCAATATCTAATTTTGTGGAGGAGAAGCTGGTTCTAAACAGTAGAAAAGATTATTCTAATATTTAAGATTATTCTAATAATAATCTCTTGTAGCAACAAGGTTTCATAATAGTAGTAAAGTATATATTACAGGGATTTATATTCTATTGGCTAGCAGTATAGAATATAATTAGATTATTACTTAAGAGTAAAAGCTTTTATGAAATTATTTTGTGTTCGCCACGGCCACGCTGAACAGCTGCCGAATCTTGCTGGTGAGCGGCCTCTTACTCAAGAAGGAATCGAAGAGGTGGGCAAAGTAGCTGTTTATTTAAAACACCGAGGAGTATATGTCGTGCATCTTATGCATAGTGGAAAGTTGCGAGCACAACAAAGTGCAGAAATTCTGGTCTCGTCGCTGGCTGAAAGCCAGGCTATAGAGGTTTGTCCGCTATTAGGGTCCGATCATCCTATAGCACCTCTCATTGATCTCATTCAAGAATGGTATGATGACACGATGTTAGTGGGTCATATGCCTTTTATATCTCAGTTAGTTAGTTCTCTTATTTTAGGAAGAGAGGGCTATGATATTCTTTGCTTCCCTCCGGGAACAGTTGCCTGTTTAGAGAGAATTGAAAATTCTCGCTGGATACTTAATTGGGTAATACGCCCTGATTTAGTTCCCGACCAAGAAAATTAATTTTTATTTTAGTTGTAGCTTGTAGTTTTTTCCATATTTTTTGGTTGGCTCTTGATTATCTGAGAGGAAGATTCTGGTCTTTGGTGCTCTACTATTTACTTTTACCAAAAGTAGTGGTTAAATTTTTATCTCTAATTCATTTTATGTTTTAAATTAGAAAACAATTCTTATTGAATTTACCTACAACTACTTTTCAGCTTGACTCTCTTAAATTGTTATTAGCGGTTGACTTTAAAATTAGAAAAATATATGCAACAAAATTGACGTATAAAAGTATTAGAAAATATTACTAGATATTTTATTTTTTAATTTTAGAAGAGTTATAAAGGAAACACAGATTTTAATGACTATTATTGTTTCCTGATTCTCTACTTAAATCCTTTGATCTCTACTTGTGTATGTTATTTGCCTAAATCATAAGGGTATAAA
>NZ_NSHJ01000028.1 GCF_002871095.1 Coxiella-like endosymbiont | reverse complement strand
GAAATTCAATATACAAAGATAAAAAGGATTAAAGCTGTAAAAGAAGCCGCTTTCTAGTTACTGGTTTATATACTTGTTAACGATGATGCAGATGTCACTTGAAATTTCTTTGCTCAAAGTTGAGGGGTGGATGCTGGTTTCAGTGATTATCCTTATTTAGTTAGAAGCTAATGAATAATCCTAAAGTTTATTTAAAACGGGCATTGAAGCTTGCTGAAATTCGACGGGGATTTTGTGCACCAAATCCTGCGGTAGGGGCTATTTTAGTTAAAGATAATAAAATTATTTCTACAGGATTTCATAAGCGGAGTGGGCTGTCCCATGCAGAAGTAGAAGCTATTAATTCTGCTGGCGTAAATGCGAAAGGATCAGATTTGTATGTCACTTTGGAGCCCTGCTGCCATTACGGAAAAACACCGCCCTGTACTGATTTGATTATCAAAACTGGAATCAAAACAGTTTATTATAGTTTCCCTGATCCTAATCCAAATGTGTTTAATAAAGGGGCTACAAGGCTAAAACAAGCAGGAATTAATTGTTTTAGGGTGGAAGTACCTGAAATTAAATCTTTTTATGAAAGTTATTCATATTGGACGGCTCATAAGCGGTCTTGGATAACTATCAAATTAGCACTTAGTTTGGACGGTAAAATTGCGGGGATTAAAGGCAAACCTATTCCTTTGACTGGAGAAGCATTAAAATATTATACCCATAAATTTCGGAAAAAGAGTGATGCGTTGTTGACGACAATAAATACAATTTTGCAAGATGATCCTCAATTAAATGTACGTTTTGTCAATGAAATAATAAAAAAGCCAATTTATATTCTTGATTCTGATCTACGTTTACCATCAAATGCTTATGTTCATCAGACGGCGGAAAAGTTAGTTGTGTTTCATAAAGAAGCGCCTAATAAAAAACGTAAACAAGCTCTTTTTGAAAGAAATATCCGTTGTGTCAAAGTAACTAGAAGTAAAGAAGGTTTGGACCTTAATGAAGTTTTAAGTATAATCGGATCGGATGGAGTTCACGATCTTTGGGTGGAAGCAGGGGGAAAATGCTTTCAATCTTTTTTTCATAAAAGATTAATCCATCGTGCTTTGATTTATGTTGCTCCTAAAGTTATGGGTCAACAAGCTATTTCTGCCTTTCAATTACCTTTTGATTTTCAAGAGCATCGTATTCAATGGCGTCAGATTGGTCAGGATGTCGTGTGTGATATCAAGTTTTGAATTAAATGTATCAATGTAAAAGAGTTTTATTAGTCCCTGTAATCCAGTTACAGAGGTCGTTAGCTGAAGTGATGTTAATCAGTTAATTGCCTAATTAGATTTGTTATTCTACTAGTAAAAACAATCTTTAAAACAAGCTAAAAACTTTGAGCAGGTATAATTTTTATAAAAAAGAGAGCCCGCAAGCTTCTCTCAGTTTAGGATAGCAGATAATGAATTTTAAAGCTGACGATTAAAGTCCGCATACAGGAAGATGGGAAAATAGTATTTTATTATTTTCTTTTTAGGGTCATGATTATAGATACTATTCTATTTTAATTTAGTAAGTGAAGATTATGTTTATAGGAATCTTATTAAGATTGTGTGAAGGAATACAGTAGTGTATTCAAAATTTTTCTGAAACTAGCACTGTGGTATATATA
>NZ_NSHJ01000027.1 GCF_002871095.1 Coxiella-like endosymbiont | reverse complement strand
TTATAGATGAGCTTTTGTTTAATTAAAAAGCTTGTTATGGGTGCCTTTATTTCCTGAGGATAGCTTGCAGTAATATATATCAATCAGTTAAAGAATGAATATTGATTTTTCTAGCTCACTAAAAGATCTTAGGAGATTTTCATTATAGAGGGACAGAAAAACTGTAATCTCATTAAGATTAATTTATTTGATACTGATAAGTCTTTTATATCGCTTTCACAATACGTTTTTTCGTCAAGCAACAAAGCGTATTTTTGTGTGATTAGTCTTGAACGAAAAAACTTTCCTGTATGCCATATTGAGAGATCCTTAATAACCTTGATTAAGTAGTCGTCTTCTTGTGTAATCGGCCAGATAATAGTGAAATAAATCTGAGGATGATTTTTTGAAATTGTTATTTTAGAATTTTTACTGTTGTCATAATGCCTATGAACTTTTCCAGCTGATCATGGTGATTTGTTTTCTACGGATCATATCAATAGATTGCACGACCTAGTTCATCTAACAATAAATCTTTGCGTTTCCAAAGTAAATTTAGCCATTTTTGAAAATAACGACGAAAATTGCGATTTTCATAATAATCACCGATAAGATCAGAAGGTAAAGGTAATAATTCATAATGCACAGTGATCGTAGAATAATCACCCTGAAAATATTTCCAGAAGGTAAGTGGTTGGGAATAATGAATTGTTACATTTAAAATTCCACTTAATTCCTTCTGTAATTCTTTGATAACAATTGCAATTCCCCCTGATTTTGGTTTTAACAAATGTATATAAGGAGAAGATTGGCTTTTCTGCTGAGCAATCGTAAAACGAGTACCTTCTACAAAATTAATTATTGTAGTTGGAAATTCTTTAAATTTTTCACATGCCTTTTTTGTAGTTTGAATATCTTGTCCTTTCAATTTTGGTTTTTTGCGAATTGCCTGAGGGGAATGTCGTCGCACGAAAGGATAATTCAAAGACCAGCAACTTAGGCCAAGTATAGGCAACCTCCATAGCAGCTCTCGTTTCATAAAAAATTTAATAACAGAAGTTTTATGACTAAATACGCGTCCAAGTACTAATATATCAAGCCAGCTTTGATGATTACTAATTAATAGATACCATTTATGAGGAGAAAGATTACCTTTGCCTTTAATTTTCCATCGATGACGGCGCACACTTAGAAATTTTCCAGAAATAATACCCCATAAAGTTGGAAAAAATAAAGCAATTTTCATTAAAGTTTCATACCAAGAGTTAACTGGTATGAGTCGAGCTAGAAGACCAAAAATAAGCGCAAGCATACCTAAAATACAAGAAGGAATCATATAGAGAAAGATAAGAAAAGCTCCTAAGAAAAACTGAAAGAAACGCTGCATTTATGAAATCCTTCTTTTTAAAACCCCATTTTTTCTTAAGTAGAGCCCTATTCTTTAAATTAAATTAACTAAATACTTGATAAAGATTGCCGACTATTTCTTTACCTGGGGATTTGAAAATACATTAGTATTGATTAACCCTAATAATGAGGTTAACTATTTAAATTTTTACTTTACTTTTTCTTCTTGTTAGAAGGTTAAATAAGTAAATTATATGTCAAGGTCATCAAGAATGCTATTTTTTTATTAGAAGGATAAAAACAACTAATATTTCTTAGTTTTATTACCCCACTGTGCCGCACTCCAGGGCCATTGATCCGCTAACAATTTATCTTAATTTGGATGTATATGAATTGACAAAAGAAGTTAATATAGAGTAATACAGGAG
>NZ_NSHJ01000026.1 GCF_002871095.1 Coxiella-like endosymbiont | reverse complement strand
CTTGAAGGGTTCGGCCTTTTATAATTGAAGTGGTGAATCATAGTCATCTGAGGGTAAAGATCAAGAGAGTATTGATAGGATCTAAATTCAAGGAACAGGTTGAGTAAGGTGAGTGTTTATAATATTGAAAAACTGTGTTATCAATATTGAAAGGTAAAGTTTTACCCACCGTGGTTATTTTTTGATTGTCATACTGTTTTCAAATCATGGTAATTTGTAGTAGTAAGTTTTTCCCTAGCGATTAAATCAGCTACTTCAGTGGTTGGTTGATTTTCTTTAATGGAACGGTTAAATAATTCTAAAAGACGGTCGTATAATTTTTCGATTAATTGGTTAGCGATATCCACGTTATGATAATCATGCACTGAAGCTGCATGAATTAATCCTCCAGAATTAATAACGTAATCGGGAACGTAGAGAAATCCACGTTGATGAGCTATAAGACCATATTTTCGATGAGCGAGTTGGTTATTAGCTGGTCCTGCAATAATGGAAGCCTTAATTCGGTTGAGTGTATTTAAATTAATAACACTGCCTATAGCAGCAGGTGAAAAAATATCGCATTTTACATCATAAATTTTCTCGGGTGAAACTACTGTGGCTTTAAATTTATCTACAAAGGGTTGGATTGCTTCGGATTTAGGATCACAGATAGTGAGGCTTGCCCCTTGTTGGTGTAAAAGTTCGGCTAAATAGTAAGCGGTTTTACCAGCACCTTGTAGAGCGATGTGTAAGCCTTCTAAAGTATCACTATTCCATTTAAATTTAACGGCGGCCTGTAATCCACGAAACACACCCTTCGCAGTAAAAGGGGAGGGATCACCTTGAATTTTATCAGTGCCTGCAGCTCCGATTACCTCGGATGTGCGTTCGGCTATAATATCCATATCTTTTGTCGTTGTTCCGATATCCATGGCTGTGATGTATTGTCCGTTCAAGTTATGCACAAAATCGCCAAAAGAACGAAAAAGCAGTTCTCGGTCGTAAGTAACGGAGGGCTTTATAATGACGGCTTTAGCCCCGCCGTGAGGAAGATCACTGAAAGCAGCTTTTAAGGTCATCATATAGGATAAGCGTAAAGCATCTTTTAACGCTGAACCCATGGATGGGTATTGATAGAAACGACACCCACCAATAGCAGGCCCCCGTTTTGTGCTGTGAATGGCAATGATAGCTTGGAGTCTACTCGCGGGATCTAGTTTAATATGAATGTCACCAAAGCCAAGCATGCGGGCATAACGTATTAAGCTTTCGTGTGTGAAATGATTTCGTTTAAGTACTTGTGGCATAAATAAAATTTTTTATAATATCTCAACTCGAAAAAAGTACATTAATAGTAACAAGGATTTTGGTAATATGTAAGAGGAGAAATATTTTATTACACCTTAATTTGCGAAAAAAATGATTTCTTATCGGGGAGTGCTTTTAGTTGCATGTAAAAATATATTATCCTCACTTTGAGCTATCAAAGTAATTTAGGTTTAAAATTAGTGGAATTTGATGTACACTTGAGGGAAAATAAATAGGTAATTATTTTAAATCCCCTTTGACTGAGGCTACAAATCTCTCGGTTTTAGTAACTAAATTAACAAAGCAGATATTTCTAAGCTTGACATAGACAGCAATTGTTTTATTAGAGATTGTATCCATAAAAGTGTGAAAAGCTTTATTGAATATATACAATAAGTAGCGAAATTAAATTTAGGCATTAATATTGAATTAATTAGAATTTAGTCTTTCTTAACAAAGAGAAATTAGCAAAAAAGGTGATTTAAGAGAAAAAAGCCTCTGGCTCGATTATTTGCTAAAACCC
>NZ_NSHJ01000025.1 GCF_002871095.1 Coxiella-like endosymbiont | reverse complement strand
ATCTAGGTATTTAAAAAGATACTTTTACCCTGGTTCAAAAGTCAAGAAGAAAGACGATAAGTTAATTCATGATAATTTTTTTGTTTGAGTGTAATTTCTAACTGAAACTTGACCCTTAATTGCAGTTACGTGATTATAACTAACAGTATGCGTCCTTAGGTTACTCGGATATAGAGTATCAGCCTTCTAACCTGAGGGTCAAATAAGTTCGAATTTTGACGGGCATGTTTAAAAAAATAAAGGTAAAGTAGTATATACTTTGGATACTACAATAATTAAGTGTA
Organism: Coxiella-like endosymbiont; assembly: GCF_002871095.1. Classification (GTDB taxonomy): domain Bacteria; phylum Pseudomonadota; class Gammaproteobacteria; order Coxiellales; family Coxiellaceae; genus Coxiella. Next base: position 1,726 of record NZ_NSHJ01000025.1, on the reverse strand, counting down.
GTATGCAGTAATAAAAGACTTAATGGTGGACGTAGCTCAGTTGGTAGAGCCCCGGATTGTGATTTCGGTTGTCGTGGGTTCGAGTCCCATCGTTCACCCCATTTCTAATCTTAATTACTTAGTCTAAGCTCCTGCTGGAGATACACTTGGAAAAGCAAATCATACTTGTTTTATTAGCTGGGGGTATTGGGAGCCGATTGTGGCCTGTTTCTCGGGCAAGCTATCCAAAACAATTTTGTAGGTTATTTGATGAGCTATCTTTGCTGCAAAAAACTGCAAAAAGAGCCCGATCTGTTTCTAGGGTGTCAGATGTAATTGTACTTACAAATGAAAATTATTATTTTTTATGTCGGGATCAATTGGAGGCCATTGGTTTTACGAAGGTTCATTATATTTTAGAACCTTATCCAAAAAATACGGCCCCAGCCCTTGCTTTAGCTGCTGAATATGCTTGTAGGTATATAGATCCTAATACTATCTTACTCGTATTACCTTCAGATCATGACTTAAATGATCACGTTGCTTTTAAAAGCACAGTAGAAAAAGCGCTTTATTTAGCTGAACAAAATCATTTTGTTATATTTGGTGTTGAACCTTATGCGCCTAAAACTGGTTATGGATATATCGAAAAAGGAGATCCGTTCGTAACTGGATTTCGGGTGAGTCGCTTTATCGAAAAGCCTTCATTTCAAAAAGCAAAAAATTTCATTTCTCAAGGAGGATTTTATTGGAATAGTGGTATTTTTTTATTTAAAGCTCAGACTTACTTAACTGAATTAGAAAATTTAGCAAATGATATTTTTATTGTAACTCAAAAAGCTTTTCAAGTTACAAAAAAACGATCTGAATTTTTCCGAGTGAGTGAAGATTTTAATTATTGTCGAGAAGGTTCTATTGATTATGAGCTTATGGAAAAAACTAATAAGGCAGTTATGTTACCGCTTTGCACTCCATGGAATGATCTTGGCTGTTGGTCATCGGTCGGGGAAATAGGGAAGCCTGATAATGAGGGGAATGTCCAATATGGCAATGTGCTGATGAGCAAATGCCAGAATTGTTTAATTAGTTCTGAAGGTAGGCGTGTAGTTGTCATTGGTGTGAAGGATCAAGTGATTGTCAGTACTCCCGATGCTATTTTAGTGATTGATAAAGGTCATACTCAAGAAGTAAAAGCTGCTGTGGAACAGATGAAGTTACAACGAGATTCTGTTGCTACTGAGCATAAGCGAATTTATCGTCCGTGGGGGTATTACGAAAAATTAGCTTCGAGTGTTCAATATCAGGTAAAATATTTAGTAGTTAATCCTCACGCAGCACTTTCCTTGCAGTTACATCATTGTCGTTCCGAGCATTGGGTTATCGTCAGCGGTGAAGCCGAAGTTATTAATGGTGAAGATCACTTTCGTTTATTTTCTAATCAATCTACTTATATCGCAAAAGAAACCAAACATCGATTGAGGAATCCTACTGACCAACCTTTATTAATGATTGAGGTCCAAATTGGTGATTGTTTATCAGAAGACGATATTGTGCGGTTTGAGGATATTTATGGTCGAATGAATAATCTATGAATTTCATAATATTGATTATCTTTATAAGTTATAAAAGTTATAAGTTACATGACTTTTATACAAAAATACAGGTGTAATCAAAACTGAACTATGTTTGTATTAATTTTTTAGATTCTGATAAGGGTTTAAAAAAATTTGAAAAATTGATATGGAAT
>NZ_NSHJ01000024.1 GCF_002871095.1 Coxiella-like endosymbiont | reverse complement strand
CCCCTCTCCCTCATTATACAGTACCCTTCCCAATACAGATAAAACTCAAATCTATGCAAGAAATTAATGCAATCATTTATTATTCTCTCAAATCTACTCAACTGCTGTTCATTAAAAGCTAAGATAACTTAAAATCCAAGATATCTTAATTAGTCCAAATATCTGGTATGATTTTAAAAAAACAAAACATAATTTTTATTAATTTTTTCAAAAACACTACGAAAATAATAATTGAAGAGTAATACCCATGTCAACTTTAAGCGCCAAGCAATTACAAAAAAAATACAAATCACACCGAGTAGTCAAAGATGTTTCTCTATCCATCAGCAACCAAATTGTAGGACTTTTAGGTCCAAATGGGGCAGGTAAAACTACAAGTTTTTACATGATGGTAGGTTTAGTTACTCCGGATAGGGGTGAGGTTTTCTTAGATCAGGAAAATATTAGCTTCTATCCTATGCATAAACGCGCCCGGTTAGGAATAGGTTATTTACCTCAAGAAACCTCTATTTTTAGAAACTTATCAGTAGCTAATAATATTATGGCGATCCTTGAGCTGCGTAAAGCTTTATCTAAACAGGAGCGTAAAGAAAAATGTGAATTTTTACTCCAAGAATTTCATGTTGAACATTTACGAGATATCCCAGGATATTCCTTATCAGGTGGAGAAAAACGCCGTGTAGAAATCGCTCGTGCTTTAGCTATGGATCCTAAATTTATTTTACTCGACGAACCTTTCGCTGGTATTGACCCTATTTCGGTTCTTGATATTAAAAGAATTATTATTCATTTACGAGAACGGGGTATTGGAATTTTAATCACAGATCACAATGTTCGGGAAACATTAGATATTTGCGAGCGCGCCTATATTGTTAATGAAGGAAGTATTATCGCCACTGGAACCGCCCAGGAAATATTAAACAATCAAAGTGTACGTGAAGTTTATTTAGGAAATGAATTTGATCTATAGAATTATCTAAGATTCCAAATGATTTTAAAAATTCAGATGTTAATCATCAAAAGGAAGTGTACTATGCAAATTCAAATGATAGATCATAGTTTAGATATTTCACTACCTTTAGGTGAACTTAGTAAAAATTAAAGTAATTAAATCCTGTTTTGATGAAATGACTAATATCTATATTACCTTTCATGTCAATACAATTTATCAGATTCCAGATGCCAATCTCTAATTACTAGATAGTAAAATTAATACTCAAACAGAATTTGAGGATATATATAAATGCTCAACCTTTTAATCCAAAAATTACATATAATTAGAAAAATACAAAACTAAAAAAGGTGATCACCAATAATATCACCTTATCCAAGCCCAGAAATCGCTTCGGAACTTTCTATTACTAACCGACCACTTTTACCCTTAAATGCCAATTTTCTTATCATTAATAAATGAGGAGTTGTAATGATGAGGACACCCAATATTGGAACAAGTAAATTAGCTCTTACTTTGATAGATTGGGGTCATTAAAAGGTTTCTGATGATCTGGTTGATATTTTATACCAAATAATTACATTAATTAATCAATTGGTAAGTATCCTGCTGTGTTACCTACAGTTATATTTTAATTTCAGATGTTAAAATACTCAATGTTTCTAAGCTCTTTGCAACCAATGCAATGCTTGCTCACTATGAAATTAGTTTAATAATTACCTTAATCAAACTTAAAAATAAACTTGAGATTCTAAATTCCTTTAATTCTATCTACGAAGAGGAAATAATTTTAGGAGTTATCTCTCCCTAAAATCATCCTTCCTGTTTATATAAGAAAAAATTTATCTTTTCTAATCAAAATGCTAGTAAGCAATTCAATCTTGAAAAAAGCTATAATTCTAGTGTTAATTTTAATAACCATTTCAAATGAACAACATAATAATTCAAAAATTTAAAAATTATTAATAAGCTAGACTTACATATAAGCTAGACTTACATGCTCGAGCTTTCATAAAACTCATTAATATCGCCTTTTATTACCCAAAGCAACACCTCAGTTCGTTACAACTATTCTGTACTTGATACTAAAGTCTCATGT
>NZ_NSHJ01000023.1 GCF_002871095.1 Coxiella-like endosymbiont | reverse complement strand
GTATCAGCATTGAGGGAATCAATGTACTACAAGTACCATTCCTAATTTTTAGAAATATTACTTTAGGGAAAACTAGCTGTCTTATTGCAAAGACTTGAGTACTTGCTTATAACCGGAGATTTCAATGAGATGAAACTTATTTATGGTTGTTAGTGGTGTAATGAATTTTAAGATACCATTAGCCTTCTAAAAAAGTGGTGATCCCTGGATTGAAAAAGAAAAGACATTCTGCTTGATTTTCAAGGGGTGGATCAATTTAATAGTGGTGGATTATCTGTCATGATGGTATGGTTAAGTCAAGAAAAAGGACTTAATAAATTTATGCGATTTCTTAAGATCCTTAATTCATTGCTGGTTATCATTGCTGTTTGTAGGATGATAGAAATTTTAGAAATTGAAGAGCCATGGATAAATTAATTATTGTAGGTGGTGTGCCTTTAAATGGTGCCATACGGATATCAGGAGCAAAAAATGCTATTTTGCCAATTTTAGCAGCCACGTTATTGATTGGAGAGCCAGTGATTTTAAGTAATATTCCTCATCTTAATGACGTGACTACTATGATTGAATTGTTAGGTCGGATGGGGGCGCAAATTACCATGGACGAACAGATGAGTATCGAAGTGCATTGTTCTACTATTCAGAATCTTCATGCCTCTTATGAGTTGGTAAAGACCATGCGTGCTTCTATTCTCGTTTTAGGACCTTTATTGGCTCGTTATGGGGAAGCAGAAGTTTCTTTGCCTGGAGGATGTGCCATTGGTTCTCGGCCTGTGGATGTTCACATCGATGGGATGCAAGTATTGGGTGCTAATGTAGAATTAGTGGATGGTTTTATTCGAGCTAACGTAGACGGACGTTTAAAAGGTACAGAATTGAATTTAAGCAAAATTACAGTGACAGGGACAGAAAATCTTATTATGGCAGCAAGCTTAGCAGAGGGTCAAACCATCATCCATAATGCAGCTTGTGAGCCTGAAGTTCAGGATTTAGCTAATTTTTTGAATAAGATGGGTGCACGAATTTCCGGAGCTGGAACAGATACTATAGTAATTGATGGTGTTGATCGATTGTCTGGGGGGCGTTACTACGTTTTACCCGACCGAATAGAAGCAGGAACTTACTTAGTTGCTACAGCGATGACGCGAGGACATATCCGAATCAAAGAGGTCCTACCAAAAACCTTGGGGATTATCCTAGAAAAGCTTCACGAAGCGGGAGCACAGATTAAAATTGGAGATAATTGGATAGACCTTGATATGAAAGGGCGACGACCTAAAGCGGTCGATATTAATACAGCTCCTTATCCTGAAATGCCTACTGATATGCAGGCTCAATTCATGGCACTTAATGTCGTTGCGCAAGGTAATGCTGTTATAACTGAAACTGTTTTTGAAAACCGATTTATGCATGTGCACGAATTGCGCCGAATGGGGGCTGATATTAAATTACAAGGTAGCAAAGCCTTCATTCGTGGGAAAGAAAAATTAACCGGTGCACCAGTTATGGCAACAGATTTACGTGCTTCAGCTGGGTTAGTTTTAGCAGGCCTCATGGCACGAGGCAATACCATAATTGATCGGATTTATCATATTGATCGCGGCTATGAATGTATCGAAGAAAAACTAGCACAATTGGGAGCAGAAATTCGGCGCGTTTCTTCTGATTTGTATGCGATAGAGGATGCTATTCGCAGAGGACTATAAAATTTTTACTGAAAATAGTGTTTCCTGAGGAAACACCATAAAATTTCTTATGAATATATTACCGGTAATGTACATTTTTCTTATAAGAGTTCTGTTAATAGACGATTTGCTTATATTTTCTTATCATGAGTCATAGCTACAGCAAAACTCAATAGTATAAATAACCACTCTTCCAACACTCACAGGTTTTATATGCCCATCAGTTTGCTAATTTATATGCCCATTAGTTTGCTAAATTGGATCTAGATAGAGTTACAATGAAAGTATGTTTCCTAAAAAATAGTGTTGATTATAAGCTAAAAAGTAATCTCGATAAGCAGAGCTATTGTAAGCTAATACAATTAACAATCTAAGTGCAATAGATTTTACAGCGCTTCCTATAAG
>NZ_NSHJ01000022.1 GCF_002871095.1 Coxiella-like endosymbiont | reverse complement strand
TCTCCATTATAAACTTATTTTTAAATTTCAAAAAAATAAATTACTAAATTAGAAAGGATTATATTCCCCAATAATTATTAGCAATACCCAAATAATTAGCCCTCCACCAAACGCAGTTTAGAACTTAAACCTCTATAATCATCCACTACTACCATAAAAACTAAAATACTGCTGCCTGCTAACCTTCCTCAATAAGGAAGCAGGATGTTGAAAGGGCTAATAAAGCAAACTACAAAAAACTACACTGATTCCGTATTTAAAGTGACATTTTTCTCATTCCCCTTACGTTCATTGGGACGATCTAGCAACCAAATTCAGATACCTAAAGGTCGTAAGAAAGTCCAATACACAAAATAACGAGGTTAAAAATAGAATTAGAACACTAATTAAAACACTTGTTTAATAGTTCCATAATTCACATCTCCTGCTGACCTGAAAAATTAAATACTTTTATCAATTATTGATCTACCACAAAAAGAATATTATAATAATAAGTGTTAACAACACTATTTAAGTAAATTAATAATAGGAATAATAATCCCTGCATTCTCAGATAATAATTTATGCTATTATTAGTTTTAAAGATGTACCATTTTAAGGATGTATCATATCATTAGGTAATTTGGATTATTTTTTAACCATTTAATATAGAATTTTTTCTAGAATTTTTTCGATACTCTAAAGAAAAGCTAAATCTTATTTTGATTTAAATTACTCTGTTTTTTGATAAAACATTACTATAGATTGCTCTTTTCTAGACTAAATCTCTAATAAGATTAGGCAATGAAATTGATATCAACGCTATTGATAGTATTATTAGTGTAGGTTTTAATTTCTCTTTAAAGTTACTGGTGCTGTGCAAGAATATTTGCTAACGGGGCAGCTAAAGCGGGTTTTGATTATACATATCCTCACTAAACAGTATTAGTGAAATAATAAAACAAAAAATGTTTTTCATAAAATTGTTGTAAATCAGGTAAATCATAAAAATGATAGTCTAATCAAAGTACTATTCAACAACCTCGATATTTAGGAATTCTAAAAAGCATAATACAAGAGAGGGTTAGGATGGGGTATCTTATATAAAGATATTTATGATAATTTAAGTTAGTTTTTTTATCGAATTCGTAATTCTTTGTAAGGTTGCTTTCCGATTTCTAGAGTAGGTTATAGATCTACCAATGACGAGATAATCGCTTCCCGCTTTAATAGCAGCTTCAGGTGTAATAGTGCGTTTCTGGTCATGTTGTTGATCAATCTCTAAACGAATACCAGGAGTTACTAATAAAAAATGTGATCCCAATTGTTTACGTAAAGCGGATGCTTCATGTGCTGAACAGACTACCCCATCTAATCCCGATTCTTTAGCCAGGTTTGCCATACGGGAAACTACCACGGATAGATCCTCGTTCATTCCTAACGTTTTTAAGTCGTTACTATCTAAACTTGTTAAAACCGTAACCCCGATTAAAAGTGGTTTATTACTGATCGTCAGATTTTGTAACGAATCAACCACAGCTTCTAACATGGCTCGTCCACCTAAAATATGAACATTAATCATCCATACACCCAAAAGTGCGGCCATACGACAAGCACCAATTACTGTTTGTGGAATATCGTGAAATTTTAAATCCAAAAAAATTTGGTAACCCTTCTGCATGAGTTCTTCAACGAGCAAAGGCCCATAACGTGTAAATAAAATATTTCCAATTTTAAGATGACATAATTTAGGATCTAATGAAGATACTTGTTCATATGCTTGATCCCGAGTATTAGCATCAATAGCAACAATAATTTTAGGTTCAGTTTTATTTTCCATTTTAATTTCCTTCTAAGCCTTGAATAGGCTTTACCGTATTCCAATGTTGGCAACTCGGACAGAGCCAAAATAATATTTTTCCAGAAAGACCACAATAGGAACATCGATAGATAGGCTTATCTGCTAGCAATTTTTCAATAAATCTATTTAAAATTAATATCTTATTTCTAGTATCGCCTCTAGAATTAAGTAGATATAAGCTTACTAAATGGGCCAGTCCTCGCAAGGAGGGTTTCCGTTGAATTTCTTGCGCTACAAACTCAATAGCAACCTTCTCTCCCCTGTGACGTTTCAAATAATCTGAAATAGCTAATACAAGTGAAATTCGAGAATATCGCACTAAACACTCTTTAAAAAAAACAACTAACTTTTCTTCTTCATTGATATGCTGGTAACATTCAACAAGCCCTGCCACTACTTCAGAAATATAATCGGGATCTTGATCAATAACGCGTTTATAACACCTAATAGCCTCTTTATAATCTCCCTCAGCAGTTTCTTGACGAGCCTGAAGCAAGCTGGCACGGACACAATTAGGATCTATAGCTTGTGCTCTTTTTAAGTAAAAAGCAGCTTTTATTTGTGAAGAACGTCCTTTATCAATCAATGGTTCAGCCAATTCACAATAGTATTGAGCAATAATATCTTGAACAGGTTCACCCAAGACCAATAATTTTTGCGCAGTCTCAATTCCCTTTTGCCAATCTTTCTCTTGTTGGTAAATGTGTAACAAAAATCGTAAACTACCTTGATTCTCTTCTTCCATTTCCACGAGATCGAGAAACAGATGTTCTGCACGATCCAATACTCCAGCTCGCAAATAATCTTGTCCTAATTCAGATAAAGCATGAAATCGTTGTTCTTTGGCAAGTTGGGGTCGATCAATTAAATTGTGATGAATACGAATAGCACGATCAACTTCGCCACGGCGACGAAATAGACTACCTAATGCTAGATGGGTTTCTACTGTATCTGTATCAACCTCGAGTAATTTAATAAAAACATCAACAGCTTTATCAGGCTGCTCATTGATTAAATAATTTAAACCCTTAAAATAATTATGACGTAAAGCAGGCGTCAGTTTAGAATTATTTCTAAATGAAATTCGATGACCCAAAAACCACCCTCCGACGGCTGCTATAGGTAATAATAAAAAAAGTATTGCAATGATCACTAATGAACATCCTTAATTAAAATAATTTAAATATCCTTAATCTTAATTGAAATAATTTATAAAATTTCCACTTCTTGTTGGATTGTTTTTTTAATTGATATTTAAACTGACGAACAGTGTTTTTATTTTTAATCCAGAAAGGCAAAAAAAGAATAATTCCTAATTCTGTACTAAACAACAGTGCTAATAAGATTATCAACAATAAATAAATGCTTTTTCTGTCCAAGTAATGATAGAAAACTATTTTTTGTGGATTAAGAATAGAGAAAGTAATATCTAACAAAATAATCAATATCCAAAAAAATATAAAATGTAAGACATAAGTCCGTTATTCATTTAGTTGCTTGAAGAGTTTTCCAAGCAATATTCTACATGAAATGCATAGGAGATTTTTGTCTCATAAAAACGTAGATCACTTTAGAAAAATAATTTTATATAAACTTTTCATGAATAAAGAAAGAAATAGTGCTGTTTTTCTCTTTATTAAAGAGAAAAACAGGAAATAGTTTTACCTGAAGGATTTATAACATTTTATCTGATCTACTCTTATTCTTTGTTCTGCATCTTTTCTTTAAGGAGATCTCCCAAAGTAGTTTTTGTCAGCACATCAGTTACTGTCCGACTTCGCTGATTAGAAAGTTTTTCTACAGCTTTATGGGATACTTGAAGAAGACGATTTTTACGATCAATATTAATAATTTTAACCGCAATTTTATCACCGACATTGAGTTCCTCTGTCAAATCTTTTACACAATCATAACTGTAATCTGCTAAACGCATTTGCCCAATCACATGCTTATCTAATTCTAAAATAGCTTGTCTGCTTTCAACTTCTTTTACTTTAGCTTGGATAGTCGCATCTTTATCTTGTTTTTTTAAGAACTCTTCTACAGGATCGCCTTCAAGCTGTTTGATGCCTAGAGAAATTCGCTCACGCTCAGGATCAATTGCTAAAATAAGAGATTCCACTTCGTCACTTTTTTTATAACGACGAATTGCTTCCTCAGCATTTTCTGACCAAGAAATATCAGATAAATGTACTAGGCCATCAATATTACCTTCTAATCCAATAAAGATACCGAAATCAGTAATAGAGCGAATTTTACCTGTAATTTTTTCATTTTTTTGATGTTTTTCTGCGAATTCTTTCCAGGGATTACGTTTGCATTGCTTAATCCCCAATGAAATACGACGACGTTCTTCGTCGATTTCAAGCACCATAATCTCGACTACTTCTCCAGGTTGCACTACTTTACTGGGATGAATATTTTTATTAGTCCAATCTAATTCAGAAGTATGGACTAACCCTTCTACACCCTCTTCAAGTTGAACAAAGCAACCATAATCCGTGATATTGGTTACTGTACCAAATACTCGCGAATTTACAGGATAGCGTCGTTTAATATTTAACCATGGATCATCGCCCAATTGTTTCATTCCTAATGAAACACGATTTTTATCACGATCAAATTTAAGAACTTTAACATGCACCTCATCCCATATATTAACTAACTCACTCGGATGTTTGACACGTTTCCAAGCCATATCAGTTATATGGAGCAAACCATCAACCCCTCCCAAATCGACAAAAGCACCATAATCAGTAATATTTTTAATAACCCCTTTAACTTCTTGGCCCTCTTGAAGTTCTTCTAATCGAGCGAGACGCTCAGCGCTAGATTCAGCCTCTATTACAGCACGCCGAGAAACAACAACATTATTTCGATGACGATCCATCTTAATAATTTTGAAATCATGTTCGGTATTTTTAAAAGAGTCTGGCTCTCGAATAGGTTTGAGGTCTACCAAAGAACCAGGCAAAAAAGCACGAATTGAATGCATTTCCACAGTAAATCCTCCTTTGACTCGTTCTATGATCTTACCTTTAACTAATTCTCCAGTTTTATAAGCTTTTTCAAGCTGGCTCCAAGCTTGCGTACGGCGTGCCTTTTCACGTGATAAGCGGGTTTCACCAAAACCATTGTCAGGAGTATCAATTACGACATCTACTTCATCACCCAGGTGAATTTCTTCGTGGTAGAATTCAGAAGTAGATATAACTCCTTCGGATTTAAGGCCAGCATTGACAATTACCTTGTCGGGTCCAATTTCAATAATAGTAGCCTTAACTAAGGCACCAGGCCGTAAATCACTTTCTATTAAACTTTTTTCAAATAAATCAGCAAAATTTTCACTCATGCACTCACTCACACATTATTTGTAACCATACCAAAGGTATAAGTTATTGTTAAATTTATTTTCTTTAAATTTAAAATAAATTAAGTAAAACCCCTACTCTAAACTTAATTAACCAAATTAACCAAGCCCACGCTTTTTAATATGGTTCATAACTATTACAAAGACTTCTTCGATACTTAATTTACTAGTATCGATAATTAGAGCATCTACTGCGGGTTTGGTAGGAGAAATCATTCGATTAACGTCACGATGATCACGCTCTTTCAAATCTTCTTGGATATCACGCAGCCTAACATTAATCCCTCGTTCTTGCAACTGCTTATAGCGTCGGTAAGCACGTTCTTGCGGGTTAGCATCAAAATAAAACTTAAGAGTAGCATTAGGAAAAACCACTGTTCCCATATCACGACCATCAGCCACTAACCCGGACCAACGACGAAAATCATGTTGATATTGAAGAACAGCTTGTCGAACCACTAAGAGAGCCGAAGCCTTAGAAGCTAAAGCACCACATTTTTCGCTTCGGATGGCATCCGTAACATCATGTTGATTACAACTAACTTTTAGATTTCTAACAAAAGGCTGGCTTTCGACTTCTATTTGAAGTCCTTTTAAAAGATTAAGCATCCCTTTCTGGTCTGCTAAGGAAACACTGTAGTAAGATAATGCCCAAGCTATTGTACGGTAAATAATTCCACTATCTAAAATATGCCAATGCAAAGCTTGAGCGACTTTAAGTGCAATAGTCCCCTTTCCAGCACTGGAAGAACCATCAATGGTAATAACCGGGGGTTGTTTTTTTAGATTACTTATATATTTTGTTTCATTACACAATGATTAATGATCTCTTACTAAATTTAAAGAACCTTGAATTCCATTCCTATTTTATGCGCTAACTCAACAAAATTAGGAAAAGAAGTTTTAACATTCTCACAATTATGAATACGCACAGGAGCTTTTGCTATAGTCCCTGCAATTGCAAACGCCATAGCAATACGATGATCGTCGTAACTAGAAATCGTTCCACCTTGAAACTGACTACCTCCTTGAACAATGACTCCATCGGGAAGTGATTCTGCTTGAATTCCTAATTTTTGCAGCCCCTCTACCATGGCAGCAATGCGGTCGCTTTCTTTTATTCGTAACTCTTTAGCACCTCGTAATATAGTTTTCCCTCGCGCAACAGCAGCAGCAATTAATAGAATAGGAAATTCATCAATAGCAAGCGACACTTGTGCTTCGGGAATTTCAATACCAGTAAGAGAAGTGGCAGAATAGCACACACAAATATCCCCTACAGGTTCTCTGTTTTTTTCCTGATGCGTGATAATCTCAATATTCGCACCCATCATTTTTAATAAATTGATCACACCAAGACGGGTAGGGTTAAGACCGACCTGACGTAACCAAATAGAAGAACCAGGTGTAATAGTTGCTGCTACAATGAAAAAAGCAGCTGATGAAATATCACCAGGAATCGAAATATCTCTCGGCTTAAGAATACCTCTCCCAGAAAGACAAGTACGAAGATGATCGACTCGCACTACAGGGTAATTAAAATGCGTTAATAGCCGCTCCGTATGATCACGAGAAGGCACTGGTTCTCTGATACAAGTTTCTCCTTCTGCATATAATCCCGCTAATAATAAGCAAGATTTCACTTGAGCACTTGCGATAGGTAGATCATAATAAATCCCTGTTAAATGAGACTTTCCGTTAATTTTAAGAGGAGGCAACATATTTTCAGCCGATTCAATGTTTCCACCCATTTGCACCAAAGGATCAATAATACACTGCATTGGACGACGCCTTAAGGATTGATCACCCGTAAGGGTAGTAGTGAAAGTTTGTCCTGCTAACAAACCAGTTAATAATCGCATAGCTGTTCCTGAATTACCACAATCAATAACATCGGGTGGAGCAGTTAATCCATCTTTTCCCACTCCATCCACTAATAATATATTTTCATCTTCGATCACTTGAATAGTGACACCCATTTTTTGAAAGGCGTTGATTGTAGCGAGATTATCGGTACCCATTAAAAAACCATTTACCTGAGTTCTTCCTTCAGAAATAGCACTTAAAATCACTGCTCGATGAGAAATTGATTTATCACCTGGAACATAAATCTCACCATTTAGATTATTTGATGGAATAATATAATAATCCATCTTATCTAACTGTACTGTTTTGCAAACTGTTGCATAAAATCAATTAAGGCTTCGATACCAGATTCCGGCATCGCATTATAAATGCTAGCTCGTATCCCACCTACTAAACGATGCCCCTTTAAATTTGCTAAACCTTTTTTTGCAGCTTTTTTCAAAAAAAGAGAATTAAGATTTTCATTTGCTAATCTAAAAACAACATTCATTCTCGAACGATATTTAGGATTAATAGTATTATAATAAAAATCACTTTTATCGATAGCATTATAAAGTTTTTTTGCTTTTTGTTCATTACGTTCAGCTAGAATCGAAAGGCCTCCTTCCTTTTTCAACCATTTAAAAACTAAACCTGCAATGTACCAAGCAAATGTTGGTGGTGTATTCCATAATGAATTTTCTTTAGCATGTAAAGTATAATCCAGAAAACTAGGAGTCGCTGGAAGAGGATTGCAATTTAATAAATCTTCACGAATAATTACGATCGTCAGTCCAGCTATTCCAATATTTTTTTGAGCACAAGCAAAAATCAATCCGTATCGTGAGACATCAACAGGACGAGATAATAAATTTGATGACATATCACAAACCAAGGTCAAGCTTGTTTCAGGAATGAAGGGAAATTCTATTCCGTTTACTGTTTCATTATCAACGTAATATAAATACGCTGCTTTTTTAGGAACATCCCATGTAGATTGATCCGGAAGGGTTGTATAATCGAAGCTCTTTGCACTCGCCGCCACATGAAGATTGCAATAACGTCTTGCTTCTTTAATCGCCTGTTGGGACCAAATGCCGGAATCAACGTAAACTGCAACTTTATAGTTACCCATTAAATTCATTGGCACCATAGAGAATTGTAATCGAGCCCCACCCTGTAAAAAGAAAATCCTATAATTTTCTGGAATTTCTAATAGCTCTCTAAGATCATTTGCCGACTCTTTAACGACTGTTTTAAATTCTTCACCACGATGAGAAACTTCTGCTATCGACATTCCAGTGTCGTGCCAATCTAATAATTCATCACTTGCCGTTCGCAAAACCGTTTCTGGTAACATGGCTGGACCAGCAGAAAAATTATAAATACGAGACATAAAAAAATCCTTGTGCCGATATTTTAGATCACTATCCTCCCTTTATTCTTCTTCTCCTATTAATTCAGTAGAAATAGCCTCCATTCCCACTAAAAATTCTTCCTGTGCCAACTGAATCAATCGAACTCCCTGAGTGTTTCTTCTCACTTCTGAAATCTCATTTACACGGATACGAACTAAAGTACCTTTATCACTAATTAACAATACTTCATCATTATTAAATACTTGGGCGGCAGAAACTACATTTCCATTACGACGATTAATACGAATAGCAATAACACCTTGACCGCCTCGACCTGTAGGTCGGTAATCTTCTATACTCGTTCGTTGTCCATAGCCATGTACAGTTGCTGTTAAAATATACCCTCCTGGTTTTACAATAATTAATGCAATTACACTTTGGGTTTCTTTCAATTTAATTCCACACACTCCTCGTGCTGAACGACCCATTTCACGTACTTCATGTTCATGAAAACGAATGGCTTTACCTACATCAGTCACAAGCATCACTTCTTTATTTCCATCTGTAATATCAACTCCTACTAGCCGATCCCCTTCTTTCAATACTAATGCAATTTTCCCATTTGTTCGAGGTTGAGCAAATTCAGCCAATTTAACTTTTTTCACTAAGCCTTGAGCTGTAGTCATAAAAACAAAATGAGATTTTTCATAATGACGTATAGACAATATAGTGGAAATCTGTTCACCATTACCTAATGGAAGTAAATTAACGACTGGACGTCCGCGAGAATTTCGACCACCTTGCGGTACTTGATAAACCTTAAGCCAATATACTTTTCCGTAAGTAGAAAAACACAAAATCGTATCATGGGAATTTGTCACGAGAATATTTTTTACGAAATCTTGTTCTTTTACTGCTGCAGCAAGCTTACCTCGTCCTCCTCGATGTTGGGCTTGATAACTACTTAACGATTGCGATTTAATATAACCCTCATGCGATAACGTTACAAATAAATCTTCCTTAGGAATTAAATCTTCATCTGTTAAATCTGATTTAACATCAAAAATTTCAGTTCGACGCAGATCGCCAAATTGAGTTTTGACCTCAATTAATTCATCCCGAATAACTTGATTTAATTTATCAGCATCAGAAATAATTGAAATTAATTTAGCAATCTGATTAGTAATAGCAATATATTCTTCGCGAATTTTATTGGTTTCAAGACTAGTTAATCGATGCAAACGCAAATCTAAAATAGCTTGTGCTTGTTCTGGCGATAAATAATAACCATCGGTTTTTAATCCGTATTTAAGATCTAAATTCTCAGGACGCGTTTGATTGTTTTTCATTTGTTGTAATAATCTCACCACCTCTTCCCCAGGTTGCCATCCTCTTATTAATAAATTTTCTTTACCAACCATAGGAGTTTTCGCTCTTTTAATAAGAGTAATAACTTCGTCAATATTAGCCAGAGCAACTCCCAGCCCTTCCAAAATATGTGCTCTTTCGCAAGCTTTACGCCAGTCAAAAAGAGTTCGGCGTGTTACAACTTCTTGACGGTGTTTTAAAAAAGCACTTAGTAACTGCTTTAAATTTAATACACATGGTTGACCGTCATCTAAAGCCACCATATTAATTCCAAATACCGTCTGCAATTGGGTCTGAGCATAAAGATTATTAAGTACAACTTCCGCATTAATACCACGACTTACTTGAATCACCATTCTCATACCGTGCTTATCGGATTCATCACGCAATCCAGAAATCCCTTCAATTTTCTTTTCATGAACTAATTCTCCAATTTTTTCCAACAAACGTGCTTTATTTACTTGATAAGGAAGTTCAGAAACAATAAGTTGAGAACGCCCACTTTTTGTAACTTCAATGTCAACTTTTGCACGTATATAAATCCGCCCTCGACCAGTTTTATATGCTTGGATAATCCCATGACGACCATTAATAATTCCTGCCGTTGGAAAATCAGGACCGGGTACATAACACATGAGCTCTTCTACACTTAAATCTAAATTATCAATTAATGCCAGAGTAGCATTAATAATTTCATTCAAATTATGAGGCGGAATATTAGTCGCCATTCCTACCGCAATACCTGAGGAACCATTGACTAATAAGTTAGGAATCCGACTAGGTAGTACCAACGGTGCTGTTTCAGTTTCGTCATAATTAGGAACATAATTTACGGTTTCTTTATCAAGATCTGCCATTAAAGTATCAGAAAATCTCGACAACCGAATTTCGGTATAGCGCATAGCTGCAGGTGCATCACCATCTACAGAACCAAAATTACCTTGACCATCAATCAATAAATAACGGAGGCTAAAAGGCTGTGCCATTCTTACTATTGTGTCATAAACAGCAACATCGCCATGAGGATGGTATTTACCAATTACATCACCCACAATTCGAGCAGATTTTTTGTACGGTTTATTCCAATTATTTCCTAACTCACTCATTGCATAAAGCACCCGACGATGCACTGGCTTTAAGCCATCCCGTACATCCGGTAACGCTCGACCTACAATCACACTCATAGCATAATCGAGGTAAGATTGTTTTAATTCATCTTCGAGAGTAATAGGAATAATTTCGTCTGCAAACTCTACCATGAAACTTTTTATATTTTTTTTAAATTTAAATAATTGTTTACGGCTTTGAAAAGCAATCAATATAGTATATCACATCTGAGTACACTTGTAAGTGAAGGTAGATTTTTTAAGATTAAAATTTGTAAGATTAGGATTTAAGATGATCTAGAGATCTAGAGAATATCAAAGAGAATATCAACTAGACCTAAAGAGAATATCAACTAGACCTAGGATTATCATTTTGTTAATATGACATCCATTTATAATTAACAGTATTTTTATGGAAAATATTGATTTACTTATCAGTGCACGGTGGATTCTCCCAATCGCACCTCAAAATCAAATTTTAGAGTGTCATGCTTTAGTTATTCACGGTGAATATATTATTGACCTTCTATCTCTAAAAGAAGCTAAGCAAAAATATCGCGCTAAAATTTTTCTAAATTTAGAAAATCATGTGATAATGCCAGGTTTAATCAATTCTCATACGCACACTCCAATGAATCTTTTTCGTGGATTAGCAGATGATCTGCAATTATTTGATTGGTTAAGAAAACATATCTGGCCTGCTGAAAAAACTTTAATCAATGCAGAATCTGTTCGTACAGGAAGTGAATTGGCTATTGCTGAAATGTTGCGTGGTGGAACAACCTGTTTTAATGATCATTATTTTTTTCATGATATAATTTCTCAAGTTGCCAGTGAAGCAGGTATGCGCGCTTGTGTCGGGATAGTTGTAATGAATGTTTCTAGCGAGTGGGCCAAAGACGAAAAAACTTATTTATCTCGTGCAAAAGAAACTCTAACTAAAAATGAGATCCGACCCCTCATTTCCTGGGCTTTAGCACCACACGCACCCTATACAGTTAGCGACACAGCTTTTAAAGAAATTATGAAATTATCTGCACAATACAATCTTCCTATTCACATGCACATTCATGAAACACGACATGAAATTGAACAAGGTTTACAGGAATATGGGAAAAGACCACTCGCTCGATTGCATGAGCTTGGTTTATTATCTCAACACCTAATTGCTGTTCACATGACACAACTCACACCAAAAGAAATTGATCTGATTCGAAAAACAAAAACCAATGTGGTTCATTGTCCAGAATCTAATTTAAAGCTTGCTAGTGGGATTGCTCCCATTGCCAAACTTCTACGAGCAGGAGTCAATGTAGCCATTGGCACGGATGGAGCAGCGAGCAATAATGATCTAGATTTATTTGGCGAAATGAGAACTGCTGCTTTTACCGCTAAAGTATCGGACGCAGACCCAGATCCCACATATCTGCCAGCTGAAGAAGTTATTAAAATGGCAACTTTGAATGGAGCGAAAGTCCTAGGATTAGAAAACAAAATTGGCTCACTAGAAATTGGAAAATTAGCTGATATAATTGCTGTAGATTTAAGTTCTTATCTCACTCAACCCGTCTTTAATCCCATATCACATTTGGTGTATGCGATTAACCGACTCCAAGTAAGTGATGTGTGGGTGGCAGGCAAACAATTAATTAAACAAGGTGAATTTACAAAATTAGATATTAATCGCATACTTAAAAACAGTTTAAAATGGACGCAGTGGGCTTTACCCTATAAAAAAACTTTTCCTAAATTAGAAACTGTGATAAACTAATATTGACTAATATTGTTTTAGAGAAACAAATTATAATCATAGCCAATGTATGTCCTTAAGGTAACTGCAGAATTATTAAGCTTCCATCTCGTTCCTACTCAATTAAAAATTAAATTTATTAATGAATGATCAAAAACAAGCCTATCAGTCTCATTAAGGCAATTAGCTTATTATATCTCCATAATCCTAAATAAATTTTCTCCAGATAAAGGATCATATGGAGATTCTCAATAAAATTAAAGACGATATCCCTCTCCCCCCTAATGTTTGTTATACAACATTAGTAGATAATGAGAAAGGTTTTGAGGAGGCATTAATGGCCAAATTCTTAAAAAAAATAAATGTATTTAGTGCTACTTCAAAAATTTTTTTAAAAAACGTATTGTTTGATTGAAAAAAGTTTCAATCGAATCCTAAGAATAATTGAAAAAGCAAAGAAAAATATTATTACTGTTTGGAGTTATGTTTTTTGGGTACTTAGTGTCTTTATGAAGCAAATATATCAGCATAATAGCTACTTTCAAATAATTGAAAAATTAATTCGCTTAAAAATGTTAGGAAATTTCGTTAGGAGAAAAGATAAAATAGGAGTTAGGACACCATTTAAAGCACAGCAGTTTATCAATGTAGAGTTTCCAAAAAATTCTGTAAAACAATAATCACCCATTCTAACCAGCTATTCATTTTCATAATACTTTCATTTGCATGATACCTATGGATAAGTGCTAATAAACATTTATGTCAGTTTTAAAAAAGGAATGACTTAGTATTAGGATAACGTCTTCTCCGTTAGGAATCTCGGAAGATATCGTTATGCGTCCCCTAGTTGGGTTCTGCTGGAAATGTGGCTAATAAAAGAGGTCGTATATTTCATTTGTATCATACATTTATTTAAATATATAGAATTACAATTCAGAATTGATTTAAATTCACTAATAAAATAGGACAATTAATTTATGATTATTGATTATTAAGATCTACCTTTTTGATCAAAACTCACAATTGTGTTTAACTACCATGCAGAAACATTGTTTTAAATATTGTGTTTCATAATTGTTTTTCACTATCCAATGTATTTATTTTAAGCTTACAAGACGAGACGTAATCCGTTAAACGAAAAAACAACTGAAAAAAAGAGGAAATTATAGTAAAATGATTTTTTATAATGTTCCAGATCTAGTTTATAATCTTCCAAATCTAGATAAAGATATAAAATAATAACCAATACACATATTATACCCATACACAACCAACCAATAAAATATAATTACCAGCGTTAGAAATTAAATATCCTAAAATAATAACCTAAAACAATAACCTAAAACCTAAAAAAAAGAACATTAGAAAATTCCTTGAGCCCAAACAGACGTTAAGGATATTTAAAACAGTATGAAAATAATAATTTATTTTCGTCACCCAGAAACGACTTAAAAAAAGTTCCAATAACTAGAGAAATCTTGATAAAATCATTACTTGACTTACGTGTATATTATCAGAATTTCTTTGGTTGAAATAAATAACTTTTTTAAAGTAAAAAGTATTTTTCTAGTTTAAACAAGCCAATCCTCAGCTTTTCTCGTCTACTCAACCAAAAAAACTAGAAAATAGGCTAAAATAGTGCTAATAATCATCGTTAACAATTAAGATCTAAATTTTTAAAAATCCTTAAGAAACAAGTAACCTCAGATAGGAACGAATACTATTTCTAAACCAAAAGAAAAAAATAGAAATTTTTCTAAAAATATAAAAATAAAATAGCTACTACTAATTAATAGCTACTAATTAACTAATAATTATTAAGCTATTGTGTAAGTAAGATTAATATTTTCAATTATGTACTATTTCCTTATTTTTTAATTCTAGATACCTTTTCGAATATACTGAATTTTATTCCGCACTAATGTCGCTTCTTCAAACTCTAAATTTTGAGCATGACGATACATTACTTCTTCTAAATGAACTAAATATTTAGCTAACTGCTTGGGTGACATAGCAATTTGCACTTCTTCTTCAGTGAGCTGTTGAGCTTCTCTTACGAAGCATCTTTTTTCAGCATATACGTGAGCCTCTTCTATTATTTCTGTGATTGATTTTTCAACACTCTTCGGAATAATATTATGTTTTTTATTATACAGAGCTTGTACCTGACGCCTTCTTTTTGATTCTTCTATAGCACTCTTCATAGAGTGGGTCATTTTATCCGCATATAAAATAGCTTTTCCATGTAAATTTCTTGCTGCCCGGCCTATTGTCTGAATCAAAGATCGTTCGGAGCGCAAAAATCCTTCTTTATCAGCATCTAAAATTGCCACTAATGATACTTCCGGAATATCTAAACCTTCGCGTAACAAATTAATTCCCACCAATACATCAAATGCACCTAACCGAAAATCACGAATCATTTCTACACGTTCCAACGTCTCAATATCTGAATGTAGATAACGAACCCGTATACCATGCTCAAAAAAATATTCAGTTAAATCCTCAGCCATTCGCTTAGTTAAGGTAGTTACTAATACCCGTTCATTTTGTTGAACTCGTTTTCTAATTTCTGATAATAAATCATCTACCTGGGTGGCTACTGGTTTGACCTCAATTTCTGGATCAATTAATCCCGTAGGACGTACCAACAATTCTACCACTTGATCGCTTCTGTGCTTTTCATAGGGACCAGGCGTTGCTGAAATAAAAATAGTTTGGGGGGCTAATTTTTCAAATTCATCAAACCTCAACGGTCGATTATCCAACGCAGATGGTAATCGGAAACCATATTCTACTAAGGTTTCTTTACGTGCCCGATCTCCTCGATACATTCCACCTAACTGAGGAATTGTGACATGAGATTCGTCAATAATAAGTAATGCATTTTCAGGTAAATAATCCATTAAAGTTGGCGGTGGCTCTCCTATATTTCGACCTGATAAATAGCGAGAATAATTTTCAATCCCAGTGCAATATCCTAACTCCATTATCATTTCTAAGTCGAAATTGGTGCGTTGTTCCAAACGTTGGCGTTCCACTAATTTATTGCTCCTTTCTAATTCCACCAAACGCTTTTTTAATTCCAACTTAATTTGATCAATAGTTGTTAATAGTTTTTCACGAGGTGTGACATAATGAGTTTTTGGGTAAATACTGATTCGTGGAACTCGTCTTAACATTTCACCTCTCAATGGATCAAAAAAACTAATATTTTCAATTTTATCATCAAACAACTCTATTCGAACGGCTTCCTGTTCTGAGTCCGCTGGATAAATATCAATAACGTCACCATGTACACGATAAGTTGCTCGACGGAATTCTAAATCATTTCGCGTGTACTGTAATTCAGCTAGCCGCTCTAATATCTGACGCTGATTAACTTGCTCACCTCTTTTTAAATGGAGAAGCATTTTTAAATAAGAATTAGGATCACCCAAGCCATAAATAGCCGATACCGTTGCCACAATAATAACGTCTCGGCACTCAGTTAACGCTTTGGTAGCAGATAAACGCATTTGTTCAATGTGCTCATTTATAGAAGAATTTTTTTCAATATAGGTGCCTGAACTGGGTACGTAAGCTTCGGGTTGATAATAATCATAATAAGAAACAAAATATTCTACAGCATTCTCGGGGAAAAATTTCCGCATTTCGGAATAAAATTGGGCGGCTAAAGTTTTGTTTGGCTCTAAAACTAGAGCTGGACGTTGGAGCCTTTCAATTACATTAGCAATAGTAAATGTTTTTCCGGATCCCGTTACTCCTAAAAGCGTTTGATACGACAAACCATTCTTTAAACCAGCCACCAATTTCTCTAAAGCTTGAGGTTGATCACCACTAGGTTTGAATTTAGATATGAGTTTAAAAGTTTTCATCATTTTTTACACTACTCCTCATTTTACTTGTGAAGTTAAGAGGAATTGCTCATTTGAGAGGAACGGCTCATTGTTTATAATTTTACTTTCCGCTAATTTACCAGTATACATTTACAGTATATTATCAAAGGAGCTTATACCATGAACGACGTTTTATCCACTAAAGCACAACAAATAGAACCGTCTGCTACAATGGTTATTGCTGACTTAGTTCGAGAATTGAAAAATCAAGGACACGATGTAATTAATCTTAGCGCCGGTGAGCCAGACTTTGATACCCCCGATCCTATCAAACAGTCCGCGATAGAAGCAATCCAAGAAGGCTGGACTAAATATACGAATATTGAAGGTACTCCTACTTTAAAAAAGGCTATTATGCGTAAATTAAAGCATGATAACCAATTAGATTACGAACTTAACCAAATCATTGTGAGTAATGGAGCAAAACAATCTATTTACAATGCTATCATGACTGTATTGAATGCGGGCAATGAAGCAATCATTCCAGCACCCTACTGGGTAAGTTACCTACCTATCGTGAAAATGGCCGCAGCAGTCCCAATTATTATCCAAACCACACTCTCTCAAAATTTTAAAATAACTCCTCAGCAATTAGAAGAAGCTATAACGCCAAACACCCGCTTATTAATTTTAAACAGTCCAAGCAATCCTTCTGGAGTGGCTTATAGCAAATCCGAATTAAGAGCACTAGCAGAAATATTATTGAAGCATCCAAAAGTCTTAATTCTCTCTGACGATATTTATGAGTATATCTTATGGGGAGCAGATCATTTTACTAATATTGTGAATGTATGCCCTCAATTACAGGATCGAACCATTGTAATTAATGGTGCTTCGAAAGCCTTTGCTATGACAAGATGGCGAATTGGTTATGCTGCTGCTCCTAAAACTATTGTTCAAGCTATGAAAAAAATTCAATCTCAAAGTACTTCTTGTCCCAATTCAATTGCTCAAGTGGCAGCAACTACTGCTTTAGGTTATGACCGTGGTTATTTTAGTTATATGTACAAGGCTTACAAAGCACGTCACGACTTGGCGTTGCAAGCACTTAATCAAATAAAAGGTGTGAGGTGCATTCCCGCAGATGGTGCTTTTTATCTTTTTCCAGACGTTAGAGAGATTGTTAAACGACTTAAATTACCCTCTGACATTGAACTTTCTACACATGTACTGAATAAAACTAATGTAGCCGTAGTTCCTGGAAGTGCCTTTGGCTCGCCAGGTCATATCCGCCTTTCTTGTGCTACTAGCAATAAAAACCTTAAAGAGGCACTAGATCGGTTGTCCAGTATCCTTCATTAGAGGGGAGGGACCCTCTTTTTTTGTAACGACTCTAATTTTTCCTCTTTAGAATCATATGGTACTCTACACAACTAACTCAGTTGATTCTCAGATCATTGATCGGTAAGATACGATTTCTTTTTCTAGTAACATTCCTCGGTAGCTCAGTCGGTAGAGCAGGTGACTGTTAATCACTTGGTCGGGGGTTCAAGTCCCTCCCGAGGAGCCAATACCAATAATCAAAAAATAAAGCATTAATTATTATAACTCTCTATTCCATTTTAAATTTATACTCCGCTGAAGACTCAGGTAACTTTTATGCGGTGCGATTGCTATTGATATAAATTGCTAGTATAGTCCAGAAAAGTATTTTAAGTATTTTTGTAAAAATTCTTGTAAAATAATTTTATAAATAAAAATCTATATACTGTTCAGAATTAATATCGAATTAAAATAATCTAGTCCCTGCAACTCATCAAAATGTTGACCAAAATTTTTATAAACGATTGTATTAATTTGCTTTTACGTTTAACTAAGAATTACGTTTAACTAAGAGTTAAACTTAAAAGGTAATTAAATTTATCAACTATTTCCGCTCAAAACTATAACATGGGTTATATACCATCACCAATCATTACTAATTTTATACCATCTATACCATTTTTGGATAGACGACGATGTAGAACAAATATTCCAAATGATCGATTTTTGGAATTATTTATATTAAAATACTTGATAAATTATTGTGATTTCTGTATACATTTTCAGTTCAAATCAATCCTTACATCTTAACATTTTAGGCACTTTTCTTAAGGTCTTCCAACATTGAAAATATTTTTTTAAATTTATAATTTATCTTAATAATAAGAATATCTCAGTCATATTTTTTAGATTTACTAGAAACATCCTAGCTGACTAACAGTACAAAAAATATTTTTTTAGATTTTGGAAATAGTAGTAGCTTTCGAATGGTCTCAAAGTTTATACGGTATTGATTTTAAAATATCATATTAATTTTTTTATTAATTTTTTTATTATTGATTAGTTTTTTTTATTAATGTAAACAGATGCAAATATTACCAACATAACTCTTGATTTAATCGATTTAAAAAATAAGAATTGCATTTACTATATTAAATGATGAGCAGATTCTACACAATTTATCAGCCACATTTTCCAAGCAAATATTCATTAGAATATCTATCAATTCGAACTACTTTTAAATTATTCAAGACAATATAAATATCATCTTTATTAATATAGTAGCCATTTCTTAAGAATAGCCAGTGTATCTTCAGAGATATTTGATAGATAAAATGGTTAAAGTGTGCCTTTTGATATTTTGATAGTAATTTATATTTTAATAGTAAATAGTATGTATTATTGTATAATACATATTACGTTTTTAGCTTAATAAAAAATAAGCTCTGTATTACTCTTGCTTTAATTATCAGGTTTCTGCTTTAGAGGTAACATACCAATTTGTAATCACATAAATTCCATCATATTAATATCACTATTTTTTAAATATCAAAATTTCTCAAGCACGTTGCTTGACAACTATCCATGAAAATAAAATCATAAGTCAACGATAATCTTTGGTATTGCTTTATCTT
>NZ_NSHJ01000021.1 GCF_002871095.1 Coxiella-like endosymbiont | reverse complement strand
GATAAAGACCAAGACCACCTTAGTAGCAACAACTAAAAATCAACATTAAAAGAATTTAATTTTTTTATTAAGCTATCCTGAGATTTGCAATGAGATATGTTACACGCATGAGAATTATGGTGATATAATTTTTTACACGTACTACTTTGAATGTGCAAAAGGTAAGGGGGGTGTGTTTTATTCACCTTCTACTTAACTAAAAAAGGTTATTTCATTTAATATTCGCATATTTGCGTTATATAAGTACGAAGCATGGTGTTTCTCTTTTAGAAAGAACTTTATATTAAACCTATAGTAAACTGTAAAGTTTCTAAAGGCAGTGTTATCTAACGAATAATTTAAGACAATTAGAGAAATTAAAAATTTATTTTATATGCTTTATTTTATAAAGCTTATATGCTTTTAAGAATATAAAATCCTGTTCTAGAAAGGCTTACCGTTTCCTGGATCTGGTCACAAAAATATTGAGAAAGGACTCCAGAGTGAGACCAAAGAATTAAATGAGCATTCTAAGTATCAAAAGTTCTTAAAACCTTATGACTGATTTTGGTGATGAAAAACTTCTTAGTGTTGGAATTAATATATGTTCCCTCCTATTTCCACCTATCTTTCCAGAAAGAGTTGTTTTCTACTCTTATTCTGTTTATAATTATTTTACCCTTTTATCGCATAGATAAAGGTTTGCTTGTGCACACGGTATAAATTATCAGTTGAGTCAGATATCAGAATAAGCTACCATTACAAGATATTTATAAATAGGGCTGGGTGGCAGAGTGGTTATGCAACGGCCTGCAAAGCCGTATACGCCGGTCCAATTCCGGCCTCAGCCTCACAAAAATAAATTTCTTTGTCTATCGTTTCTTTATGCCCGGGTGGCGGAATTGGTAGACGCAAGGGACTTAAAATCCCTCGGGTAAATAACCCATGCCGGTTCAAGTCCGGCTCCGGGCATCAAATTATATTGAGGTTCCTATAACTTTAAAAGATATAAGTGAATTAGGTAATGGGTTCTTTTAAGAAGAAATTATTGATTATTTTAACAACTTTTCTGAAAATATTGTCATCGAGATTGTTAATGATTTAGTTATCCAGTGTTTTGAGTACACTGGATGAGTGAGGTTAGAAATTATTACTGAGTTAGATGAAATTAAATGTTTGGTTTGGTCCGAAACAGCAGAATTTAAAACTAGCAAAAAATTTATTGCAATTAGTGGTTTGAAACCAATTAACAATCTTTCTTTTTAGGTTTGAATTTAATACGACACGCATCCTACTCTTTATAAGAATTTAAGATCATCAATATCATGATATCAATGATATTATGAAAAATCAAAATATTATGATATTAGCATTTAATTTTTATTAGCAATGAAAGCTTTGCTTAGAGCATTAAAGGACTAAATAATTAACTTAGATTTAAATTCAATTAACATTAAAAAAATTTTAAAGAAACACTTTCTAAATTATTGATGAAAGTTTTTGGTTTGCTTGAGAGTGGGTGACTGACTTGTGGGACAAGAGACAATATTTTTTGATCGAGATCTTGTTGTTATAAACATTAACAGTTAAATGAATTCTCATAGAAACTATAAATCAATTAAAATTTAAATTTTGATTTGTTTATTTTAGTTGATATCGTGATTTAAATTCTCTTTTTTTAAAGAATTTTCTGAAAGATTGAGAGGAGCTTATGTAACTTTAATTGTAAAATAAAACCCCTTCGTAATATCTAAACTGGCACAAAACTAGTTCAGTCACTATACCATGACTGTTTGCTTACCTGAACTATGTAATATAACTATCGCTCAAGAGGTGTGGTATTGTCAATATTTTATGCTACTTTCCATATTTTTATGGATTATCTTGTTAAATTTTTCACGCAAAGCGATTATTTTTTAATAATTTTAAACTAGCTTTTTAAAAAAGCTAGCATTAAAAAGCAGAATTATATCCTATTACAATTTGTAATATTCTAGTAATTTCTTTACTTGAAATTTAGAAGCCAATATTGATACCAATTATGATATCAATATTGGCACATACAAATATATACTTAGTACGTTAATAATTTTTTTTTGCAGAATATACAATTCGTTCTTATATTATAC
>NZ_NSHJ01000020.1 GCF_002871095.1 Coxiella-like endosymbiont | reverse complement strand
TGGAATAAAATTTTAATTTGAACAGAAGAATAAGAAAACAGTAGTATCCTGAAAGGATTCTAATTTTACCTTTTCAGAGTATTTTCAACAAAACTTTTATTCGGGTTTAATTAAATACAGGCTTTCTTAAGCTCACTTGAGCATCATGGGTTACATAAAATCACTAAATATTTATACTTGTTAAGTAATAACAACTCTTTAAAAACTAATACTTATGCTTTTGACGAAGCTACTAAAATTAGCTAATAGAATTTAAATTAGCTAAATATTTATAAATACATATAGAATAAACCTTGATATTCAGGTAATTTCACATGTGCTTTTATAAAAATTTTTTGGCGATTGATAATTAAATTGCAGTAAACAAATATGTGTTTTCATGTACTTGAAGTTATCTAAATAAATAAATATTTTTCTACTTCAGAAACTGTTTATTTCTTATCCTTATAGGTATACTGAAAAATACCTACCTTTATCAGCGTATCTATGATTATTTATAACGAGATTAGTTGATCTGATCTAAGTGGCTAAATTTAAGAAAGAAAGTTTATTTAGCGTAGTAAGAATTGGGGGGGGATCTAAACCTCTCTGTAGTCCGGACGAAGAAATAATCTATTTGTTAATTAGAATTTACACATTACACAGGAGGAAAAAGATCCTATTTTTAAAATTTTCTAGAATTAGTTGATGTATGCATTAGCAGAAAGACATGATTAGTTTACCATAAGGAGCTCTAATTTAGCAAAAATTAAAGGATGTCTTAGAAAAATTGTCTAATTTAATGAGCGAGTGTATTTTATAACGTCATTTTGAATTTAGAGAAGAACATACTTAATTTTTAATTGAAAAATGTCTTGAAGATGTACAGTAAATCAATTGATAGACGAGAACTAAAAACTATTTGAATTAGTGAGTTTTGATTATTAATAGCTTACTTTTAAAATTTTTAGAAAGGTTTATGGCTTTCGAGTGAAGCGAGGTAGTTCCTCGCTTCACTTACGGTATGATATTTAAAAGCGACTTCGTCGGCTTACACCGTCACGTCCACCAGTTTCACGTCGACGACCGAAACCATTGCTGTTATTATCTCGGGCAATATTTACTCGGATTTTACGGCCTTGTAGCTCAACGCCGTTGGCAACCAA
The DNA here is from genome assembly GCF_002871095.1 of Coxiella-like endosymbiont. Classification (GTDB taxonomy): domain Bacteria; phylum Pseudomonadota; class Gammaproteobacteria; order Coxiellales; family Coxiellaceae; genus Coxiella. The sequence continues at coordinate 1,008 of NZ_NSHJ01000020.1, read as the reverse complement.
GGCAGCTTGTGCTCCATTTTGGTTTGTATAGGTAATAAAAGCAAACCCTTTAGATTGGCCCGTTTCGCGGTCCGTAATTAATCTGGTTTCTTCAATATCACCATATTGCCCAAAAAAAGATTGAAGATCATTAGCTGTCACATCATATGACAAGCTCCCCACATAGACTTTATTTTGACTCATCGTCATTTTCCTTTGGTTATAGAAATATAAATGCTTTTGTAAGAATGTCAGGAACTATCACATGAAAAGAAGCCCAAACAAATCTATACTTGGCTTTAGTATTGTACGAGATAATCTTGAAAAAAGATATGAATATCGCGTGTTCGTAGAAGGTTATTTCTATAGAAAGCCCAAGGAAGCATTTCTAATTTTTAAATAAAATTAAAGGTAAATAGGGCGTGTTAGTATAGTCTCCTCATGTTTAAAAGAAGTGTATCTAGATAATAATTATAACAATCTAATAACCCCACTGAATAATGCTAAAAGTTTTCAAAAAAGTTTTTTAATTTTTTAAATAGTTACAGTAATTTTTTAGTTTTTATTGTAGAGGATGGGTCGACATAAAAAGCACTATAAATTAAACATGTGGCTGCTTAATTGTATTAAGTATTCCAAAATTAAGAAATTATTTTTACTGCTGATGGTTGGCACAAAAGGTGTCAATTTAGGGGTGAAGGGACTGAGAGTAATTAAGAGGATATAAAGTGACCCAGAGTAATACGGGAGCCACATTGTATTAATACCAATAGAGAGAGTATAATGTTATTTTAACTACTTTGAAAGAATTTTAACAAAAAAAATCTTGACTATTGATTTAATAGATATATCGCTTTTAATTAAAAAAATTTCTGAAATTGACGATCAAAATAATAAATTCAGATTCCTTTTAGTAACCATTACTCATATTAATAATTAATTATAAACTATTAATCTTTCAAAGAGTATCACTAAAACAATTATTTATCAAGTAGGAAGTAGAGTATATATTGAAATATTGATTTATAT
>NZ_NSHJ01000019.1 GCF_002871095.1 Coxiella-like endosymbiont | reverse complement strand
AATTCTAATAGTGGATATTAAAATTATTTTTTAATCTTTTTAAAAAAAAAGATTCGGAGTTGATTTTTTAATCAATGCTTTACTATGAATATAGTTTCTATAAGAAAGAATGTAGATTAAATTGAAGTAGAATATGATATAGTAGGAATTTAATATAATAACTAACTTAATTATAATATTATAAGTTTACTTAGTGTAAGTAAACTTATAATCCCACTTAGTTTTTTTATTTTGAATTTTTACAGGTTCAAAAACTTATTATTTTCAAATATTGAAAATAGGTTTCTGTCATTACCAGATAGCAGTTTCTCTAAATGCAGTTTATTATACACTTTATCAGAATTATCCCTATCCTTATCTCTATACCCCTAATATCTATCTAGAAAGAACTTTTAAAAACCTTAAAATTTTACTGAATTTGAGGTAAAAGTATTATATCAACATATATGATCTAACAAACAATAAAGCAAGGTGATTATAGGTAATGTAACACGAAAGTAAACTAAAAACCCTTGTATAAGACATAATAGCTTAATTTTCTACAGAATAATCTATACTGAATTTATTTATTGGTTCCCTACCAAGCTAATGCTGTTGATTAATATATCAATTATAATTAATAATATTAATTATAACTTTTTAGTAGAACAGAACATTCTGTATAATAGAACTCTATTTTAAAGGGCTCATTAAGATAAACTCCAGTAATCTTCATTTTTTTACTATAGTGGTTTATAATTGAATATTAGAAGGATTGTTTTGATACTCAATTTTATTGAATGTAGACGGAAGTACAAACTAAAAACAATATTCTACCTAAATAAGAAAATAAAATAAATGTTTCAAAAAAGACTTATTGCTTTTACTAAATAATCTCGGTTATAAGTTTCTATGCTTTGGTTTTTACCAGGAAAATTTCGAATTATTGCTGGAAAATGGCGAGGAAGAAAAATCGTTTTTCCTTCTCTACCAGAATTGCGACCTACTTCGGATCGTATACGGGAAACCCTTTTTAATTGGTTATCTCCTTATATCAAAGATTCTTGTTGTTTAGATTTGTTTGCAGGTAGTGGAGCTTTGGGTTTTGAAGCTTTATCCCGAGGATGTGCTCACGTAACTTTTTTTGATCACTCAAAAAAGGTTATTGAAACGCTACAGAAAAATGCAGAAATTTTAAATACCAAAAATACTACATTTTTTTTTGAAGAATTTCCTTATAAAATTAACGAGTTGCAACATGGTTATTTTAATATTGTTTTTCTTGATCCACCATTTTACCAAGGACTTATCAGACAAGCTGCTGTTTGGTTAGAAAAAACAGAAATTCTTGCTCCAGAAACTTATATTTACGTTGAATCTGAAAAGAATCTATCAATGATTATGCCTAATAATTGGGAAATTTATCGCGAAAAGAAAACCAGTACAATATTTTATAGATTATTTTTTCGCTTTAAAAAAGAAGCTAATTATAGCTCATTTAAAACTAATTATACCAGGGATGAGTAATATTATAGTTTACAATTATAGATGTGCTTTCTAAAATTTCAGTTAAAGTCTTTATTTTTTAGATTGCTTAGTTTATCGCTGTGATGATTCATTATTGAATTTTCTATTTTTTATACTAATCAGAATCAAAGTGACACCGCTATTTGGTGTAATAATGATTAGGTTAGATTAGTAATGTGATTTTGCTAGTAGTGAGAGGAATTACTGTTGTGGGAACCATAAAGAGGAACCTAACTGTGCTAATGACTAGATTAGGATTAACTTAATTTTGAAATAGGATTTTACTAAAAATTTATTTTTTTAAATTTACTTTTGGTTTTTTATTTTATAATCCTGTTTGTATCAATTAAAATATTATAGCTAGTAATATAATATTCAAAAAAAATCAAAAAATATATTTTTAATATATAAACTTATAAAAATATTTGAATACGATTATAGCTCTTTATTGTAAATTTCTTACAAAGGTTATAACGAATTAAAAATTCAATTTTTTATATTTAAAAAAAATTATATATATTTCTCTTCTCTCAAAAGAGAAATATATATTTTTATATAATATCTAAAATTATTAGATTTTATTTAAAATTATTGTCCTTAAAAGGACAAGTGTATATAGAAACATTTTTTCTTTGGTATGATATATAG
>NZ_NSHJ01000018.1 GCF_002871095.1 Coxiella-like endosymbiont | reverse complement strand
AATGGAGGAATTTTTTTATGTTAATTTTCTAGCGATATACTTACAATCAATAGTATCCATCCACGATTCTCCAACCTTCTTTAACTATTGTTGTAAGATTATTACTCATGTGTGTTATCCAGGATATTTCTTGTATCGTGGTTCGATAATGAATATTAGTATATTTTGTGTGATGGTATATTGGTTTAAAATAAAAGAATGAAACATAAGAGAATAAAAAAATTTTATGGTTGTTTGATTAGTGCAATATAACTTTTAGGATCTTTAAAAGCAACTTCTACTAGGTCGGTTTCTGATATATTTTAGCTCCGAAGGCTTTTAAAGCTACTTGCTTTTCATAGCTTGTTGTTAACATTATCATTATAACTTTAAAAGTTTTCATAACTTTAGACAATACAATATCAATACTAGTATTACTAGAACCTAGTTTTTTTAAAAAGTATCACGTCTATAGTATCACCTCTATCTTAATTTTTCCTTTGTTTTAGCTTCTTAAATTATTACAATACACTTAAATCATTACAATACTAATAGTGTATTTGAGAAATTGACTCGATTAGATTTAAAAATTTAAATTTACCATAAATTGGATAAAAGAGAAGGTGATAAATACCTTGAAGATAAACGATAGGATTTTTACTTATAATTTAGAGCATTATCATCAATAATGATAAAAATAGAGTATGAAACCTGATTGATTAGGAGTGGTTGTGAATCAGTTGAGTAAATATTGTATTGTATTTTTATTGTACTAATCAGATTATTCTCTAGTGTACTTATGAGAGTTAGATGGGATGATATAATATTAAAATAAAAAGGAATCGTTTATTTTTGATCGAAAATATCAATGATATATAGTTACTTATATTTTAGGATCGATACCACCGAGCCTTAAAAGCTTCTCTAAAGATTTAGAGAGAAATTTTAAAAATATTTTACAAAAATTGCTTAGTAAATTTGATTTAGTAATTCGGGAAGAATTTGAGATTTAAATGAAAGTGTTTGCTCGAACTCGGGAAAAATTACAGGCGCTTGAAGCAAAGTTAAACGAGTTAGAAAAAAATTAAAGATAGTATTTGTTATCTTTCTTACCATAAATATATAACTAAAATATAGTTATCTACAATGAATTTTGACACTCCTCGAGTGGCTGTAGAAGTTCACTGCTTTAAATAGAGCAATACTAAGAGAGAAATATTAACCTTTTCCATTCCCGGATTATCGGGAACTACTCTCAAAAACAGTTGTCACCGCGTTCGTAGTGTAATTAATTTATTTACAGCTAATTAAAAAATTTCTTATTAAGTAGATTATCGTAAACTTTAAATCTGTGGCTCTACCTAAAGACGCTGGGAGCTTTGATTAAAGTATCATATTAAAATTAAAACTTTAACAGCTTTCAAGTTTCTCAAGATCATGTAAAGAATTATGAATTTTTCAGTGAATACAGTTTTTATTTGGTGAACTTTGTACTATTCACAGTAGCTGATCCTTTGTGATCTCCATAACAAAAGGATGTTTAAAGTGTCATAATTAACTTGTTATAAATGGACGATAAAGTATTGTGCGGTATCCGCTGGCAAAATTTTCATTTCTTATTAATGACTGAAAGTTTGTGTGTATTGTGTGTATTTATGATAAAAAATTAACTATATCTTCTTACTGTAAAAGAAAATATACAAAAATTTAGGTTATCAAAATGTTTGCAATGTGCAGGGTCATCAGCTGATAGGAAAGGAAACTGTGTTTTAGAAAAAACACCTTGTTTATTAACATAATATTTTTGTTTATTAAGTTCCCCCCTTTTCTTCCGAGAGAGGAAAAAGTATTTTAGCGTAGCAAATTATTAATAGTGATTTTAGTCTCTTGAAGTATGGATGAGGTTTGAAAAATTGTGATGCTTTATTCTATAAGCAAAGAGGGTGTTTATTGTAGATGTTGGTAGAGAGTATAATCAAGACTCTTTTTGTTCGGTGCTTAACACCCATTTAATTTCAAGTATTACTTTACAATGATCGAGAGTAGCCTCCCTGAAAATGGTTTTAATAACTATGTATTTATTATACTAAGTTGAATGTATGGTTTACTTAAAATAATAAGTGCTTTGGCTATTATCAATTAATTGGAGTATTAGCTTGTAAGCCCCTATCAGTAGGTGTTCAGTACAGTAGTAGGTTTTAAAA
>NZ_NSHJ01000017.1 GCF_002871095.1 Coxiella-like endosymbiont | reverse complement strand
ATAAATAGTAGAGGGAATTAATAACTCACCAGAGAAAAAATCATGTTCCCTAAAAGGTGTGTGATGCTTAGTAAGAAGAATTTTTTAAGAACAGGAATTTCTTTTCTCCCCCTCAATGAGGGGGAGAAAAGTAATATGATCGAAGATATTTTCCATTTCTAAAAAAAAATTCTAGCAGACGCAGCAGAATAAATAACGCAAAATTAATAGCACCACAGTTATGAAAGCCATTCACTCAAATCAGGTACCCGCTTTCTCTTTCCACAAAGAAAGCTTTATTGCGTGTGATATTTTTAATTGCCTCCACAAGGAGTTGTATTTTTAAATCACTATCATCTAGTCAACCAATAAAAAAATCTTTATAGGGGGGGGAAATAATATTTTTTAAGCTCGCTGGTTTTTATCACGCTCATCATACAACCTTTCTAATCGTTTTAATCGTTTTTCGAATTTATCGAGTTGCCAAAACCTAATGACACTTTTATGCCATTCACGACTGGGTTGCATTCCTGTACCTGATGAATACACCCCCGGCTCAATAATTGATTTTTGGATCATGCCCATACCCGTAATAACGACGTTATCACAAATATTGATATGGCCATTAAGACCTGCACCTGCACCAATCATGCAATGGCGTCCAATAGTGGTGCTTCCAGCAATACCAGCACAACCAGCAATTGCTGTATGATCTCCTATGTGAACGTTATGGCCAATCATAATTAAATTATCTAATTTAACACCATTTCCGATTACTGTATCTTCAAGTGCTCCTCGATCAATTGTGGTATTAGCTCCAATTTCTACATCATCTCCAATGACTACTCGTCCCACTTGAGGAATCTTGATCCATCGATGTTCTTCAGCATCTTTAGCTAAACCAAATCCATCTGCACCAATAATTACACCACTGTGAAGAATATTTCGATCACCTATAATGGTGTGATGATATAAAGTTACTCGATTATACAAAACACAATCTGAACCTAGTTGACTAGAATAACCAATACTCGTTCCTGCTCCGATAATAGTTCGAGAACCAATTACTACTTCATCTTCTATGACAGCATAAGCCCCAACGTGCACGCTAGGATCGATTTGACACTGCTCTCCGATAACAGCAGTGGGATGAATCCCTGGCTTTGGTCTCACGTCAGGTCGTAATAAAGCTAATAGTTTAATAAATCCTAGCTTAGGATCCGGCATAATAAGGGCGTTTATAGGACAGTTTTTTGCTAACTTATTATCTAATAATAATGCTGAGGCTTTTGTTTTATTTAAATATTTTTGATACTTTCGATTTGTAAGGAAACTTATTTCTCCAGGCTGAGCGTTCATAATTGAAGCGATATTATGAATTTTACAATCCCCATAGCCTTTTACTGTGGCACCGATAGCGTTTGCTAATTCGTTAAGTGTATAAATCACTTTCAATGTAATCACAAATACAAGGTTATTTCAATTTAGCAATCACATCTGAGGTGATATCTTTAGTATCTCTCGCATAGAGTACGGTATCTTTTGGTAAAACCAAATCCACTTTCTCTTCTTCAGAAAGAGCTCTTACAACACCTGAAATTTTTGTCATAAATTCAAACATAGCTTTATTCTGTGCATTATATAATTCTTGATGAAATTTAAGTTGTGCTTGCTGAAATTCCTTTTGTTTTTGATCAATTTTATTTTTTAGCTCTTGCTTTTCTTTGTCACTCATCACTGCTTCATTGCGTTGAAATTTTTTAGTATCTTCTTGCAAAGATTTACCTAAATTAATAATTCTTTCACGTTGTGGTGAAAATTCTTTTTCAAGTTGTGTATTGATGTTTTTAACCTGCGATGGTGATGCTTGAAAAATTTGCCGTATATCCACTGTTCCTACTGTTTGCCCAATACTAGCTCCTACCCAACTTATTGATACTAATACATAGGCAGCTACAAATAAGCGTTTTGTCATGACCTTCTCCTTAAAATAAAGTAACATCAATTATAGTGCAGGTTCATATCTAAACCAAGCTCTGATTTAATTTTTCTCTTACTAAGCTTATCCCCTCCAAAAAAATGAAATACTTGTAAAGTATCCTTCTAGTCAAAGATTTAATAAAAGAAAACTAATGTAAAACTGATTAAAGTAACAGGTGTGTATCTTTTACACAAAAAACCCAACGAGAAATGTAAATTTTAGGAAAAACTTTATATCATCCTTGGATGATTTATAGCTAGATATTTACCTCAAAATTAGAAGTATCACCT
>NZ_NSHJ01000016.1 GCF_002871095.1 Coxiella-like endosymbiont | reverse complement strand
AGATATAGTAGTACAGCTCTTAATATGAGAAGTAGTGACCAATCCGAAAAATAAAGTTAGATGACATAGGCATTATCTTCTTCTAAAGATTTTAATAGATTCAGCATATCTTTAGGTAGAGGAGCGTGCCATTCCATTGTTTTCTGGGTCAAAGGATGAGATAGCTGTAAAGTACTTGCATGAAGTGCTTGACGATGAAAATCTTTTAGAGTGGTTTTAAGTGAGTTAGAGAGAAAAGCCGGAATACCGATATGACTGCCATAGACAGGATCTCCGAGTATAGGATGATGAATATAGGCCATATGAACCCGGATTTGATGGGTACGGCCAGTTTCCAACCGAATTCGAATGTGTGTGTGTGCTCGATAACGTTGAAGAATATGAAAATGAGTGATTGCTTCTCGGCCATTCTTAAGAACAGCCATACGAGTGCGATGTATTGAATGACGTCCAATTGGAGCACTGATGGTTCGATTGAAAATAAGTATACCTTTTACAATAGCTTCATATTCTCGAGTAATTTTCCGTGCTTTCATGGCTTTAGTTAAAGCATGATAGGACATTAAATTACGAGCAATTACAAGGAGTCCTGAAGTATCTTTATCCAATCGATGAATGATTCCTGCGCGAGGCAGGATAGCTAATTGAGAATCATAATGAAGTAGAGCATTGATTAATGTGTGATTGAGAATACCGGCCCCAGGATGGACCACCAGACCTGCGGGCTTATTAATAATAAGTAATGCTTTATCTTTGTATAGGATATTTAAAGGCAGTGCTTGGGCAACCCATTGTTCGCTGGCAGTAAAGTAAGCGGTTATTTCAATCAGTTGATTGAGTTGTACTTTTCCCCGTGTAAGTATTTTTTGAGCGCCATCGACATGGACATACCCAGCTCGAATCCAATTTTGTAATTGGGATCGAGAATAATCAGGAAATAATTTAGCTAAAGCTTTGTCAAGACGTACTCCCACTAATTCACTCGGAACGATGCTTTTTAAAGAAATTTTTTTAGAATTCATGGACAGATACTATCAGATTCTATAAGCTTTGAGCTTAGCCTACTTTTTTATATCCTTTTTCGTGAGATCAATGCTAAAAATCATGGTTTTGTTGTAGAATGAATTGCTCTATAATTAGAGTGTTTTTATCATTAAATGAATGCGTTTTTATAATTGCTAGCATTAAAAGAAAAACTTATGAAAAAGTTATTTTTTATTTTTACTTTTCTTTATTTCTGTGTTTTAACGAGTTGTGCACGAAAAGACGTTAATCCTTATCAAGAGGATCATAGAGCAAGCTTAATCAAATTATTTAGGGCTGGTAAAAAAGCTCTGGTGAAAAAAAATTATTCAGAAGCTATCAAAAATTTTGAAACTTTGGATGCCATTTATCCATTTAATTCCTATACACAACAAACTCAACTCGATATTATTTACGCTTATTATAAAAATGAAGATATTGTTTCAGCCATTGTTGCAGCTGATCGTTATATTAGATTATATCCCCGAGGCCGTCATGTAGATTATGCTTATTATATGCGAGGGATTCTTGGATTTTATTATTTAGGATTATCTTGGGTACAAAAATTAGTGGGGGTAAATCCTGCGTTTCGTGATATAAGTATTTTGCAACAATCGTATAAAGCTTTTGCTACACTTGTAGATACGTTCCCCCAAAGCCCTTATGTTTCGAATGCGTTGACACATATGAAATATATTCGTAATTTAATGGCTAAACGCGAAATTATAATTGCCCAATTTTACTTAAAACACTGTGCTTATGTAGCAGCTGCTAATCGCGCTGCGTACGTAGTGCAACATTTTCAAGGTTCACCAGAAGTGATAAAAGGATTGGCGATTATGGTCCAAGCTTACCGTGCATTAGATCTGCCAAAAATGGCAGATGCTAGTTATCGGTTATTAAAAATGAATTATCCAAATTCGCCTGAGCTCCGAAAGTTTACCCATCTGAAATTTTTTGCAAATTAAGCTAAAAGTATTTACTACTTAACAAGTAAGTTCTTAATTTAATATTTCTTTATTGCTTGGTTTAGAAATGAAATGATTCATATTTTATTTGATATTTAGGTAATTATTATTTTTTATTACTGTGAGATTACTACTAACACAGGTGACCTGGAATTACATGGCTTTAAGATTCAAAAAAAACACTATTTTGTATCTCAATTATTTTTAAAATTAACTATATCTGGCGTATAGTTTTATTTTGTACATCTTTATATACTAATAACAAGGTTTATTT
>NZ_NSHJ01000015.1 GCF_002871095.1 Coxiella-like endosymbiont | reverse complement strand
GTTTATATACTATATAAAATAGTATCTCTGCTATTAATTTATATATTAATTAATTTATATAGTATATAAACTCTCGACAATCCAGAAGCATATATAAACAAAATTTATTTATTTGATGAAGGTTTTCATCTCTAAGTTTACTGTATAAAACGATGTAAGAACTTTTTTGTTTAAAAAGTAAGTTTATCTTCGGATTTTAAATAAAGCAATTGAATAAGATAAGAAATATTATGTAGTAAATTAATTGTCTTCTCACCTCTAATGCTTATTACTCTCAAACATTACTATCAAGTAGAATAAAAATGGAGTTAGAAATTTCTAACTCCATTGATCTGGACGAGCAATAAGATTATTAAATTTGTTATTTTTGTCAAGCTGGAAAATAAACCAGATTCATCCTATCATTTTAATGATTATTTTCATCTTCAATTTGTATTTTTTGTACTCCAGAGCGTTTCATTTTAGGGATTAAGATTTCTAATACGCCATGTTTAGTTTTTGCTTTAATCCTTTCCGCATTAACAGATTCTGGAAGACTAAAACGACGAATAAAAGCTCCTTTAGTACGCTCGACTCTTAAAAAATCCTCTTTCTTTTCTTGAGTTTCAGTTTCTTTTTCTCCTCTTATTGTTAAGACGTTATTTTCTATTGAAATTTCAATTGCTTTAGGATCGACCCCTGGAATATCGGCGCGAATGAGATAATTGTCATTCATGTCTTTTATATCAATACGAGGAGACCATTCTCTCGAAAAAGCATCCCCTAACTGGTTTTCTGTGGACCATCCAAAAGGTTCAAATAAACGATTAATATCTTCTTGTAATTGACTTAAAAGACTTTGTGGATGTTTTTGAATATTTGCCATAACTTATCTCCTTTTGTTATAAGTTTAATTATATAAGTAGTTATAATTTATAAATATATGGGTTTAAAGACTAAATTTCAAGAGAGGTAGGTTTTCTGTATCAGTCTGTAGCATCTGATGAATCGAGATGCTGTAATTCCAGTCATATTTTGCTGATCTGCTAAGGCAACTATGATAGGATTGCATTTCCTTGTGGCGCCCGTAGCTCAGTTGGATAGAGTAACCGGCTTCGAACCGGTTGGTCGGGGGTTCAAATCCCTCCGGGCGCGCTATAAATCAATCAATTAAATTTTATTATTACAGGTCATGGTAGAAAATTTCCAAAAATCTTTAGAAAAAACTTTATGAGTCTTAAAAATATGGCAAGCGCATTATTATTTTAGTAACGGAGGGTAGTGGATAGGGTTTACAAGGACAAGATTAAGATAAAATTTTTGGATTAGTTTTTTTTCTGTCCCCCTTCCTCCATCAAAGGGGGCAAACAGTTTATGGTACGCTGGTGTTAGTGGTGTAGTATGAGTGGGTAAAGCGAATTTCAATGATACATCGATAAAGATTAATATCATTCATTTAAATTACATTATAGAGAACAAAGAGAACGAATATGATTTCTTTCTTCAATATCATTAAATTCAAATTGAATTATATCCCTCGATATTATCAAGCGTTATAGAAATAAACTATATAAATAAATACACTAATATATTCTAATTCCTAGAATTAATATTGTAATTACTAGAATTAAAGAATGGATGGAACAGGGTTGCCTATCAACTACTCATAAAAATCTTGAAGAAGGGTTGTAATTTCATTTTTGTAAAAAAAGCAATCCTCTACTAATAATTTTTTATTTTTTACTATAATCTGAGTTTAAATAATCATCGAGCATTAATGTAATGTTCCCATCGAACTAGTTACTAGAAAAATCTTTGGATCTTGTTATTCGATCAAGATTGTTTGAGAAAAATAACCTTATATTTCAATTAATTCCCTAATTGGTTAAAACAGGTTTCCATCCAATTTAGTATAGCCAAGCGAAACCAAGCGAAAATAAAAAAAATAATTTAAAATTGAAAAGTAAAAAACAACTGAAAAGTTTATAGATCTGCCATCAAGAACCTGAGCAACTAAACATAATTAGAGAGAAATAAAATTATAAGTGTAATAAGATAAAACAATCCCGTCTTGATACTATTTACTCCTGTTTTGATACTATTATAATAGTATAATAGTTAATAACTTTATCTAATAAATATGCTACTGTTTACAAGTAGAATTCTCTTGGTTTCTAAGTTTTGATAAAAATTTTAGTTAACATAAAAAACATCAAGAGGATTATTAAATTCTAAATTTTTTAAATTACTTTTATGAAGCTTGATATTTTACACAAGGAAAGACAA
>NZ_NSHJ01000014.1 GCF_002871095.1 Coxiella-like endosymbiont | reverse complement strand
CATCTGATCTTATAAGATGTTGATCAAATTTTTTGTTTTTAACTATAAATTAGTTATTAGTGAATGTTTTATTAATCAGTTTAAGTTTCCTATTATAATGAACATAATAAAAAACTGATTAAAAGAAGAAGATAATAGTTTAAATCATTGAACAAATTTGCTAATTTATCGTTTAGAATCTGTTTTTTTCATTCAATAGCTACGGATTAGCTTTTTATTTTATATTAGGAATTGGATTTTCTGATGGGGTGTCAGAATAATCCGATTTTCTTCTAAGGAAAAGTTGATTATTTCATTATTATGAAACGTAGCGTAATATAGTATATCAAATCTTAGGAATCGTAAATAACAAGCTTATTTCCTGAATCAGCATCTAAGATAAATTTTATTTTTTTAAAGTAGTTTAGTTTAGAAGCGAACAAGAAGTATGTCATATCCAATAGCCTAAAAAGAGGGATAAACCGAAATCTCATCTTTTTTCAAAAAAGATAATTAAAATGCACAGATTGACTATTTACGAAAATCAGATGAATTTCTCTATAATGAAGCATGGCCTAAAAATTTAATAACATTTAAGTAATAAATAGTCAGTAAAATAATATAGGAAACGATTTTTAGCATATTTTTAGAGAATCATTGAGTTATTCATAGAAACAAAATGATCCTCTTTGTTAAAGAGATATTAAACTTATAGTATTTATGATGGATTTTTAATAAAATCCAAAGAATGTTGGAGTTTTCAAGATTAGACGATTTTAAATCCTTGGCTGATGAATTTTGTGGGTCTCTCATCTTATAAATAAAACAGCACTGTGATGAGATGGACAGACTTTCAATTGAAATAAATATGATAAGCCGAATGTTCTTTATTCTTACTATATTTTAGTTGATAGGTTGTATAATCGTGCCTAGAACATTAGAATTGACACCATTAATAATGGTAAATAATGAATTCCATAGAAAGTAAATAGTTACGAGTGAACTATTACCAAATTAACAATCTAGTGGAATAAAAAGCTATTTACTAAAGTTTTAAAGTGCAAGTTTTTCTCTTTGGAAAGAGAGCTTTGATGCCGCCATTTTTTAAACTTATTATTTTGAGTTAACAAAATTTGGAACTGTTCTTAGAAAGAACCAACTAGTACGAGTTCAATTAACTTGTTGGGATTAAGTGTATTTTATCTAAATATTATGGTTTGTTATGATGGGATTAATATTATAAGCATATGGATCTCTACCACTTCGTTACCACCTTACAAAAGCCAAAGGCGCTTTACTTTTGACCTAATAATTTACTGTGGAAGAACCCAGTTTGACTTATAATAATCTGGTGAGTTTTAGTTATGTAGGTTTATAAAATAAAAATGTAACAAAATAAAAACCATTTCTAATGAGGTGCCGCTTGAAAGATGTCTAAACTGCTAGCCCTTGAAACTGCTACGCCTGCTTGCTCGGTTGCGCTGTGGTTAAATGGAGAGATTACTCAACAATTCGAAATTGCTCCACAGAGACATTCGGATATTCTTCTTGATCGTGTTGATAAGTTGTTGAGTGATGCAGGAATGAATTTAAAAAACCTTGATGCAATTGCTTTCGGATCAGGGCCGGGAAGTTTTATGGGTATTCGTATTGCTACGGGTGTTGCACAAGGAATCGCTTATGGAATTGATCTTCCAGTCATCCCCGTATCAACGTTACAAGCGTTAGCTCAGGTAGCTTATCAAAAAATAAAGAGTGAACGCGTGATTGCAGGTTGGGATGCACGAATGGATTCTATTTACTGGGGTGTTTACCAAGTAGATTACAGAAATATCATGCAAGCGATTACGGGTGATCATCTAAACTATCCAAAAGATATTGAGTTTCTAACGAAAAATGAAATAGGTGTAGGAAATGCGTGGGCCTTATATCGAGCCTCTTTGTCTCCAGATTTCCCGTTCATAGAGAAGGAAATCTATCCTGAGGCCGCTTCAGTAGCTATGATTGCTCATCAAAAATTTAAGCAAGGTGATGTGCTAGCACCTCAAAAAGCAGAACCAACATATATTCGTGAAACAGTAACTCGTTCCCTAAAGAAAAAATTTGAATTTAACTCTGTATACAAAAAACCATAGGATGTTTTATTATTTTATCAAATGCTCTATTTTACTGAGCAGTACGTAGGACTGTTGCGTTTTAATGGATGTCTTGAAGATTGAATTAAGATTTATACTTTTATATTATGAATATTATTAAATATTATAAACAATCAAGAATTAAGAGAGCTTTAATCAAAAATAGCCAAAGAAAAATAGCCAAAGAAATTTAAACAATGAACAATCAGAACAATTGGGACGAGCAATATTCATGGTTCGTGGGCTAATAAACCATTCATGCAAATTGCATCTATGGCTACCCTTAATTC
>NZ_NSHJ01000013.1 GCF_002871095.1 Coxiella-like endosymbiont | reverse complement strand
TAATTCAATTCAGTTAATCTCAGATACAAAATCTTTTCAATTAAATTAGAAATCTACAATTACTTAAAATTTAGTAGTTTATTCTCTTTACGAGGGAAGCATAGCATTCATCAAAAGTAACCGTATAAGCACACAGGAAAGGGGGGCGCAGCGCATCATCGCGCTGTGCTGATCATCCCCCATCCACAGAACTTCTTTTTTCGCTAATTTCTTTAACTCATGCTTGTGAGTATCTTATTGAATTTCTTTATCTACAGTTATTTTAATCTTGTAGCTTATAATTACAATTTTTAATTTTACTTATATCATAAAATGATTATGATTTATCATTTATTTCTCAAGACATACGTGACGATCAAATCTCAAGAAAATGCTATCGAGACATATAAATCCACTTCATATTTTTTTCAATGATCTTACAGGTTCCAGTAAACAACATAGGAACTACTATTTACTGTTTATACTCTAAACTAACACTCTAAACTAACCGCAACCATAAATACTTGAATTGTTTTAATTCTTGACTCTCAAAAGATTATAAACTATTTAGCAATTTAATTTATCTTTGAAGGAATATCTTCTACTCATCTTCAAAAATATCATCTAAAAGTGTAGTATAATAATTTAAAAAAACAAGTATTTAATTAAAACTCAAAAGTAAAAGAAGCCATATGAACCAAATATTTTAAGTTATTATCAATAACGCTAATTATTTGGATTACTTTTATAAAGTTAAAATAAAAATACTTTCTTCAAAAGGAATTGACTGGAATACATCGGATAAAAATGCCTTTAATTTTGTTTTAAAGTATATTAAGATCACAATAAAATACTATCTTCAAGCACATCATCAATTTAATATCTTCTTCTCAATAGGAGAATTTTTAAAAAATTAAGGATTTTATTCGATTAAAATTTTTTATACTATAGGCTAAAATGTAATAATAGCAGAAAAAATACAATCGTTTATCTCAAATAAAACCTCTCTTTCTACGTTTTCTAAAAAATTAAAATATTATTATTTCTATACCCTACACTTAATTTAATATCAAAATATCTATATTATCTTCATCCATCTAATATTTTTATCTTTACAGCGAAATTCAAAATTGTTATTTTCGTTGGAAATAATATAATTATAGTGTCGCTGATTCACAGTATTTAAATTTCCACCAGTGGAGATAACCAGCGATTGCCATGCCCAAGTAAATAACCCATAGAATACTATGGGCCGGAATACCTTTATAGAAATATAATCCTACATACAAAGCATCAACAACAAACCATAAAAACCAGGTCTCAATCATCTTTTTACAA
The DNA here is from genome assembly GCF_002871095.1 of Coxiella-like endosymbiont. Lineage (GTDB taxonomy): Bacteria > Pseudomonadota > Gammaproteobacteria > Coxiellales > Coxiellaceae > Coxiella. The sequence goes on along the minus strand of NZ_NSHJ01000013.1, from coordinate 1,144 downwards.
ATCATCCATTGAGCGATTAAACTAAGTATTGTCGTAATGGAATCAATATACGGAACTTGAGAATTTGTAAAATGCTTCAATAATTCTGCCATTATCAATGTACCAAAAAACGCTACAACACTTAAAATCAAAGCTAAAGATACAGTAAGGTTCGTTATGACTAACGTTTCAGATTTTTTATGTCGAGTCCATTGATACCAACCATAGAACATTGATAAAAAGTAGATCCCAGTCAAGGCCATATCACCGTAAATACCAGTTAAACCATACAATACAATATTAATCACTGTAGCTATGGTACCTAGCGTCCACGCCCATTTATAAGCTTTAACATAAAAAACTGTAGAAAAAAATGAAAAAATAGCACCAGCAATATCTAAGATATGTAAAAGAAAATTCATGAAAGCAAGATACGGTGATACTTTTACTTTGTCAAGAATAAGATATGTGCTAATAAAACAGAATTTTCTTGTAAATTGAAATCAATAATAGATGCGATCTATAAAAACTTTTTGGTTAGAATACTACTAGCTTTTAGTAAAAATTTAATTTATTGTACTAAATAATATTATAATATACTAAATTATAATATACTAAAAATCATATGATATGCTAAAAGTTTAGCTTCTACACTGCAATATTTACTTTATTCCAACTGTTAATATACCTCGCTCAGAGATGTGCTAACAAGATTAATATCAATTCTATTCTTCCACTAAACTCTAAATCAATATTAGTGTTTTAATCATAAAATAAATTAAATTCTACATAGCGGGTCTACAACCCAAGACGATAAATTTAGAATTCATATGTATGTTTCAATACAAATATTCTTTTTACTTTTTAACAACCAATAAATCATGTTATAAAAAATATTTCTTAAAATTTTAATACATTCAAAAGTTTGGTTAAATTTTAATTTTTTAGATGATCAAAATATCCTTTTTATACTGTAGTACTTTTTGCAAAGTTTAATATAAAAAAAATTATCAGACACTGCTTTATCAATATAAAAAATTTCTTTACCAAAAAAATTAAAAGCTTTTTGACACAACGTGCCAATAAAAACAGTTTTCTTTAAATCTCTAATAAGGTTTTAATTAAATTATATCCGAAACTGAATCATTATATGGATTCTCAACCC
>NZ_NSHJ01000012.1 GCF_002871095.1 Coxiella-like endosymbiont | reverse complement strand
TAATACAACAGTAAGGGGGTAGGAAGGATTCGTAAGTATGTATTTATAATATTTTAAGTATAAAATACTATCAAGAAATTTTATAATTTCTATAGGAAATTCCCAGCCAACACACGAAAAAATAACTATACTGAAACATCGTAATAAATTTCCTAATAATTTCTAGATATTTTTAAAAGCTAATGCTTTTCGATAACAATCTAGAGCAGTATTTTTTATAGCCTTGTTCCTCGTAAATTCTTCCTAATTCTTGGTAATCGGCTGATGTAGGTACTAATTTAATGCTGTTTTGAAGATAAATACGAGCTTTATTTAAGAATTTTTTTCGGAGGCTTAATCTTCTTAAGCAAAGGAATAATTCTGACTTCTTTGGGTATTTTTAAGTCATAATTCAGCTATGGGTAATTGTTTAAATGTTTTAATAGGGCGGGCTAAACCATAAGTCGTAACTAGAGATGAATTCCATGGTTTTTTTTTGGAGTATGTGTTCAATTAAGAGAACAACACCCCTATCTGCTTCACTAAGAGTTATTAAATAGCGTGTATAAAGTTCAATTAAAGCAATGTTTTGTTGAAAATAATAAGGCAACCACTTTCACAGGACCTAATGAAGGGTTGTTTATTTTTTGGGAATCTTCATCGAGTAAATTAATATAAGTTTCTTGTTCTAAAGCGGCTAAACTTTCAAAAGATTCTAGTGTAAATTTTTGTAAAGTCGGAAATAAAAGGCGTAAATTTTATCAATCTTGAAGTTTTAAATAGAGTTGTGTTAGTAATTTCAATATGTATTTATGATGAGACTTTTTTGATCTAGATCCTGTAAAGTACTGAGCACCTGTTTCCACTGGTGGTTAATAAATTTTTAATTGTGCTTGAGTAAGACAATACTAGTAGCCTCCTGACTCGTTATATGAGCTAAGCGTAGATAATGATCTCGACGTTCATAAGCTTGTTGGAGATTGGCAGCATGAGCTACGGCTAAATAATTCATCATAGGATGTTGAATTATCTTGCCTGATTTAGTCAAAGTTTTTTCAGCGTAATGCAAGCGTCCTTCGGCAAGCTGACACAACCCTATATTACTTACTGAGATAACCTCAACGTCAATAAAAACATATTTTCTCTCATCGTTGTATATTTTTTGAAAGATGAGTAATGAAACTGAGTAGGCAAAGTATCAGATAAAAAAGAAGTAAGAGAACAATCAAGGAAATAAAATCTATCCACAAGGTTGTCTCAATACTCCAATGACAATAAATGATTAATATGTAGTCGGTTTCTTGAGGCATTTGTAGTCCTAGCTAAAGTGATAATAAAGTAAAAAGAAAGAATAAAATTAAAATTTCATATTTTTTTATTTGAAATGAGATCATTAACGAGTACCCGTAAGGATTGTAAAGAGGGAAGTGTAGGTTCGTTCAGTATCAACAGCAGCTAAGACTTTTATTTTCTTAGTAAGGGCATCTGTTTCACTTGGATTAGAATTATACTGATCCGAGTATTGAATGGCGATATTTAAACTTTTTCGATAGAACAAAGAATTGTAATTGATTAGAGCCCATTGTGCTTGATTGAATTGTAATTGAATATTTTGTGTTAAAAACAGAATTTTTCTGAGGTTTCAAGAAAGGTGAAATAGGTTGATCGATGCGGCTCCGAATGAGAAAGAGTTTCTTTAAACCACTCAGATGATATTTAGCTCTCTCCTACCAATTTTTTCTTCTAGGGTAAGTGAGTGAGTGGTGGTATGGATTCAGTTTTTTCCGGTGTGGTTTCAGAGAATTCTTGAGAGAGAAGAGGTGATAAATTACCTACGTCGATTTTTAATTGATCTAATTCCTCAGAAAGCTTTGTGACTTCAATAGACGTATTCTCAGAAAGAGTGCTAATATCTTGATCTATTGTTTTTTTAATGGAATTAGGTTCTCTTAGAAGGAGAGTTTTAATTGTTGTCGTACCATTTTCAGTCATTGAAGAGCAATGGCAAAATATTTTTCACCCATAAAATAAATATTGGCTAAACGAATGCAGTAAGTCACTTCATCAATGTTTTGTTGAGTAATAGCCTCAATGAATTTTTTGAAAATTGAGCAATGTTTTCTTGGTTAGCGTTAAGAGTTTCTTGTATTCGTGCTTGCGATTTTTAAAAATTAGTTTTTAGTTCAGCTAGTTTACATGTACATTGATGAGTTTTGAGGTGGCGCCAGATAGCGATACTTGATCCAATACTCCCCGCCCAAGGCTACAATAAGCGAAACTATAAAGCAAAAGTCCAGTGTTGTTCCATGTGGAGGGTACAGTTTTGGCTTTTTAGGTAACTCGTTTGAAGTAGATGTCTGAGTCATTGCTTCTCCTTATTGAACAAGTAATTTGAATTACTTTAATTATTTAAAATTTAGTTATCTTTTTTATAACGCTTTGATCATACCTTTTTTCTTAGTATTTTTCTTGATTATTCGGTAATTTAACTTTTCATAATTGTTGACTTTTATACACTTATGAACTTGTCGCCGATCACTTTTGACTATACATCTTTGTTT
>NZ_NSHJ01000011.1 GCF_002871095.1 Coxiella-like endosymbiont | reverse complement strand
TCACAAATGAACTCGTTGGTTTAGGTGATTTTTAAAATTTTATTATAGCTGATTCTTACGCTAAAATACCAATTTAAATAAATTTAGTTTCTTAATTTTTAAACTATTTTTAAATCAAGATTTAAAATAATTTTTTATTAAAAATAAAAAAGAATTTAAAAAAGGTTGCATTGAAAGATAAGTTACTATTAGAATAGATTCGCTCTTGGTAAAAACCTTAATTATTAATAGGGGAAATTTAATGTCGGTAAAAAAATTAATAACATTTGCTACTGCTGGTATTGCTAGTATTAATGTTACTTCCGCTGCAGTAGCTAGCGGTCTTAATTACGTACCTGCTCCAAGCTATACAGGTGTTTATGTTGAAGGTAATATAGGTTATGTCTATCGTCCTTGGAAAAGTGATGTAATGACTGCTTTATCTGGTATCGGTACTTTGAACAATTTAGACGTTCTTTCAACCTCTTTTCAAGGAAATGGTGGATTTACTTTGGGTGGTACTTTAGGTTATCAATTGAACCAGTATTTTGCTGTTGAAGGTAGTTGGTTTTCTTTCCCTAAAGTAAAATTTACTATTAATTCAACAACATTCATGATGAAATGTGGCAATCCTTATGCAGCATTTAAGGCTACGGCACCTATTTACCAAAATACTTATGTATTTGGTAAGTTAGGTGTTGCTTATCTCTATAATCGATCTAGTCATGCTTTAATAAGCTCGAACCTTAGTAATTTTGATAGTCGTCATTCAAACTACTGGAATCCATTGTTTTCTGCTGGCTTTCAATACTATTTCACGCCAAATTGGTCTGTGAACGCTCAGTATACATTTGTACCGGGTTGCCAAAAAAGTGTTTCTTCTACTCGTTTCCTGGCACCTGTTGCGCATCTCTTTACCGTTGCTATTGGTTACAAATTCTTAATGTAATTAAGAATAGTATCAGAAGGGGCTTTTATAGCCCCTTTTTTTATCTTGAAATTTGTTGTCTTGCCCTTATATGTTAAGTTTTAAGTAAAACCCTTCTAGGAGTCAGGCAATGTCTTTTCAATCTAAAACAGAAACTTTGTTGTTTGAAGCTGAAGTTAAACAGTTACTACAGCTGGTAACGCATTCTCTTTACAGTAACGACGAAATCTTTTTACGAGAATTAATTTCTAATAGCTCTGATGCAGAGGATAAATTAAATTACCAAGCGCTTTCAGATACAGCCTTATATGAAGGTAAAACTGAATTAAAAATTTGGGTTGATATTGATAAAGATAGTCGTACCATTATTATTCGTGATAATGGTATTGGTATGAGTCGAGAGGAAGTGATTGAAAATTTAGGCACTATTGCTAAATCTGGAACACGTGTATTTCGCAAATTATTAGCGGAAAAAAATGCTGAGCACTCTCAGTTAATTGGTCAATTTGGTGTGGGTTTCTATTCAGCTTTTATTGTAGCTAATCGTGTCATAGTGCGTACGCGACGAGCAGGCATGAAATCAACTCAAGGTGTTGAATGGGAATCAAATGGCGAAGGTGAATATACCATTAAAAATATTAATAAATCTTCGCATGGGACTGAAGTCATTTTACACCTTAAAAAAGAGAAAGAAAAGTTTTTAGACGCTATGCGTTTGCGTTCAATTATTACTAAATATTCTGATCATATTTTACGTCCTATTATAATGAAAAAAATAACTATTCAGGAGGATGGGGTTCAAGATAAGCAAGAAGCCGAAGAAGAAGTTGTTAATCGTGCAAATGCTTTATGGGTATTACCTAAAGATAAAATTAAAGAAGAAGAATATAAAGAGTTTTATAAACATATTACTCATGATTTTGAAGATCCATTAGCTTGGGCTCATAATCGACTCGAAGGTAAATTAGAATATACAAGTCTATTATATATCCCAGCGCGAGCACCATTTGACCTTTGGAATCGTGAAAGTCAGAATGGACTCAAATTATACGTCAAACGTGTTTTTATAATGGATGATGCTGAACATTTCATGCCTATTTATCTTCGCTTCGTTAAAGGAATTGTGGATTCAAATGATTTACCATTAAATATTTCACGAGAATTGTTACAATCTAACGAGATTATCAACAAAATTAAAGTAGGTTGCGTCAAACGTGTCTTAAGTCTTTTAGAAGAACTCACTAATGACAAAGAGAAGTATGCAAAATTTTGGAAAGCATTTGGTCAGGTTTTAAAAGAAGGTCCAGCAGAAGATTTTTCTAATCGTGATCGGATTATTAATTTATTACGTTTTGCTTCGACTCATAATAACAATGAAGAAGAAAATGTTTCGTTGAAAGATTACATTACTCGATTAAAGCCAGGTCAAAATAAAATTTATTATATTATTGCAGATACTTATTTAGCTGCAAAAAATAGCCCTTTACTTGAAGTTTTTCAAAAAAAAGGAATAGAAGTTTTGTTAATGCAAGATCGTGTAGATGAATGGCTTGTTGCACATTTAGTAGAATTTGAAGGTAAATCTTTACAATCAGTAGCTAAAGGAGCTTTAGATCTAGGTGAATTAGAAAAAGAGGAGAAAAAAGAGGTCCAAAAAGCAACAAAAGAATTAGATAATTTACTTAAACAATTAAAAGACACTTTAGGTGAAAAAGTAAAAGAAGTGCGTTTCACCAATCGATTAACTGATTCGCCGAGTTGTGTAGTTTTTGATGAAAATGAAATGAGTGGTCATTTACAACGTTTATTGTTGCAAACAGGTCAAAAGTTTATTCAAACAAAACCTATTTTAGAGATTAATCCCACTCATCCTTTGATTTTACGTCTAAAAAATGAGTCAAACAAACAGCGATTAACTTGTTGGGTCGAGTTATTACTTAATCAAGCACTTATAGCAGAAGGAGAGCAACTTAAAAATCCGGCTGAATTTGTGAAAGTGGTAAACGAATTATTATTAACTTCATAAAATAATTATTAAATGCATCAATAGTATTTCATAAACAAGATGAAATTAATTTTGAATGAAATATTTTATGACTTAAATAATTTTATTAAAACTAAGTATTTATATTTTAAAAATGTATATATCTTACTATTACTATATCTTTTTAATAAGATAAAACTAAGTTGAGTTATAAACTGAGAGTATTTGACAATAAAAATGTAAAATAAAAATAACTATAAAATTTACTATTACTATTGTTGAATTATATTGCTTAGCCAAGACTACTTTTACAGAGTAGGTCTACCTAGACCTTTTCTTTTTTGTGATATAAATGGTTTTCATATCTTGGGGATATCATTCTTAATACTGTGGATTAAGAATCTTTGAGTAGCTGATGCTATACAAGTGATTTTACTGAGCTAAATAGCTTAAAAAAGAATTAAATTATACCGTCGTAACCTTATCTGATAGATTTAGTGTTCACGAGTAATTTTAAGACGATAATATTTGTGTTGTTCAGCTTGAGTTTTATGTAATGTTAATCTTCCATGCTATACATGCTATACCGGTACTTCGTATGAGATTTCATTTTTAGTTATGCTGTTAGCAGCTTTTAAAATGAATGATTAAAATTCTGTTTACTCAAAAAAATTGATAGCACTTTATAAATTTTAAAATATAATAATAATGTTCCTAGAGATTCGTTTTTAGTTCCCGAATCCTTAAAGAGAGGGTAAATGGTAACATTACAGAAATTAGTTTAAAAAATTCTTGAATGAAAATATCTTTATTAATGTGTGCTACTAGTATTCTTTGTATAAAATAAAAACTAGCTCTCTGTAAGTACTCTTTTAAAGGACTGTTCAACTCTTACAGTTGAAATAAAACCTAACACGGGTAGAAATTAATGGAATCAGTGTAAGTGTTAATTATATCCAATATCTAACAGAGATATATAGACTATTAATTAATTTTATTAGGTAGCCGTTTCTAATAATAGGACAAACAGAGCTCTTCTTCTAAAAGAGAGGCTATTTTTGAATTAACTTTTTTGTATAAAAAAGCAAAGTTTTAGATGATATTTTTCTTAAAAAGTTTTATTACCTTTTAGAATTAATTAATATTTTTCGCGGCTTGAAGGGTATTTTCCAGAAGGGTGGCAACAGTCATTGGTCCAACCCCTCCTGGAACGGGGGTTATCCAAGCAGCTTTTTCTTGAGCGGTTTCAAAATCTACGTCACCAACAATTTTATTTTTAGTTAATCGACTAAAACCAGCATCTATTACAATAGCACCAGGTTTAATTGATTCACTTTGGATAATCCCAGGTTTTCCAATCGCAACAATTAATAGGTCCGCAGTTTTAACGTATTTTGCTAAATCTCGAGTAAAACGATGACATATGGTTACGGTGCATTTGGCTAATAACAATTCTAGAGCCATAGGACGACCTACAATATTTGAAGCACCAATCACAACAGCATGCTTTTTTGTAAGATCCTCGTTAGTTTCTTTTAGTAATCTCATAATTCCAGCAGGAGTACAAGGACGTAACGTAGGGTGACGCTGTACTAAACGGCCAAGATTATAAGGATGAAAACCATCGACATCTTTATCTGGGTGAATGCGTTCGAGCAAATGGAAAGAATTAAGATGCGTAGGTAAAGGAAGTTGGAGAAGAATACCATGAATATTTAAATCGGCATTGCATTGATCAATTTTTGTTATAAGTTCAGTTTCTAACGTAGTGTTAGGCATTCGATGAATAATTGAGCGGATACCAACTGCCTGACAAGCTAATTTTTTTTGATGAACATAAGCAGCAGATGCAGGATTTTCTCCAACTAAAATAACAGACAGACTAGGTGTGGGGAGGCCTTTCTTTTGTCTCGCCAAGATAGCTTCTTTAACATAGGTTTTGACCTGTTCCGCACAAGTACGCCCATCTAAAATTCGAGCGATCATAGAATACTTCCTTTTTTAACCCAAAAAGTTTTTGTATAAAGCAACCTCGTTAATAATTTCTCTTATACCACTAAATGTTATTCAATACGAATTGTACTCTCGATTATATGATTGCTGTGGAGTAGTTTAGCTATAATAGTTTTATAATGGTGAAAAATACTAGAAAAGCAATTGCCCTCATTTTAAGAATATGATACCGGGCCTTGTAAGCATTAGCTTTCTAAATGATAAATATTTCTTCCAGCACTAATGTTCCTTTAGGTTTCGTTATGGTATTTTTAAAATTTAATTTGTTGGAGAGTAAGATGTGTTGAAGAGTAAGATGGCTCACAATAAGCAATATAAATATTGGTGTGATGAGGTTTACGTTATCCAGCATACACACACTGCGAGGCTTAGTACTCAGGATTATTATCTTTGAAGATATCAGAATTATTGGCATAGGGAATAGGGAATAGGGAATAGTGTAAGCTTTAAAAATTAATAAATTTTTGATAATTCGAATTATATCTCCTTTGAATTGATTTATTTCACAGATTTTAATACCACTTGTGTGGCTAAAGGTTTGGTAAAATGCTGTATAAATCTAAGATCTATGTTATGATATAGTAAATAATAAGTTCAGTAAATATTGTTTCCCCATCATGGGGAAATGCTTTTCTAAGTCATCACCTTGATTTTAGTTAATAGGGAATCAGAACATTATAGGTGTCGTTCACCATTGTAGTGGTTTAGTGAAAGTTTAGATGTTTAGATGTAATTAATAGCCTTATTAATTTCAGAGAAGAAAAAGAAAGTTTTACTAATTATTTTAAATGCATTGGTGTTTTTAAAAACTACCATCGTGAAGTAAGGGTAATTGTTTAGAGATTAGGTCTGGGGAATGATAGTGTTTATTATTTTTAAGAACATTGATTGGCCAATGCCAACAATTTTAGTATATATTCTTGAGAGTTCGATAAAACAACGGTAAAAATTGAAAATTAGTAGGTTTTCCCAAAAAAGGGGGGGATGGACAGTGATTATTAATACTGCATAGCTGTTAAAACGATTTCTTCTCCTGCATCATAATCTTTTACAGCTTTAAAGCCAATTATAGAAATAATCATGAAAAAACTATAGAAATAAATTTGAAAGATATTAAAAATAATGTAGAGTCTTATTTGTCTAAGACATCCAGTTGTTTGTCGTATCACTTGTTAAGCAGTAAGGTAAAATCTGTATAGAGGTTTATGTATGCTATTAATTAGTAAACTCTTATAGCTCTGGGTCCCATGTTTATAATACAAAAAGAGATTATAATAACTTTCAATTATTAGTAACAATATATTTTTATTGGAATTCTCAATTTTTTATTTGTTGAAATATGTATTAAATATAAGGTCGTATATCTTAGGTTAATTTATTTATAGATATCATTATCGACCTAGAAACCAATGGATTTAGTTTTAAAGATAATAATTATGAATGTATTTTCTATAAATGGCAAAATATGGGTTGATTGCCATTTATAACTTGCTTAAATAAAAAATATCGCTAATATGCCGTCATTAACCTAATCTAAGGAAAATAGCCTGTATTATGTGATAGTAGTAATGCTAACAAAGACCTTAGATCCAATAGTGCAGTATTAATTTTAGATATTTATTTTTAAATTCAGTGATATTATCTATACATAGCTCCACAATCAGAAGGTATTGAGTAATATTTTTTCTAATGTTTTAGAACTAATTGAAAATTTTGACTCATTTCTTATCAAAACTTATCTTTCCATCGGTGTAAATAAAAATAGTGACTCAGTATTAGGTTCGAGAGTGTAGCTCATAATATTCTTTTAAAGTTAGCTGAATGATTTTTGTTCATAACATCAGAGTCAGGGATTAGTATTGAGTACAAATTGGATATTTGGAGGAGGTGTCAGAAGATTTTGATTAAGGATTTATTGTGTTTTTGTAATTCATTTCTTTAAGCCTAAAATTGTCGGGATCAACTATTTTAAGTAAATTTGCTATTTTCTTAGTATATTTATGAGCATAATAAAGTGGAAGATCAGAAATAAAATAGATGCTCATTTATGTAAAGAATACTAAAGCTGACTTAGCTAACATTCAAAAAAATTAGCCGTAACGTGCTAGACACCCGTCCCGAGACACCAGCAAATACTACCGGAAAGCCTTAGTGATCATGAGAATAAGCACAATGTGTGGCTTTTAAGAATTAGATCCGAAAATCTCTAAAATGTTAAAGGTAAGATTAGTTGAAAATCAATTCATTTGATGATTATTCTTCTTAACAGATTAATAATAAATAGAAATAGTGTCTATATTTTCAGTGGGTCTGTCCAAACAAAGTAAAGGATGTTTCTCTGAAAAGCTTAGAAATACTATTTGTATAGTTCCAATGATGGTAAGTTAGTTATAGTGGTTAGTATTAAACCTTATTGTTTGAATCTTATTGTTTGAGTATTTTAAGAATGGGTTTTAATGCTCCTTGATTGATTAATATAACTATTTATTTCTTTAGATTTAGATGCACTATATTCTAGATGTAGTTATCATGAAAAGTGGAAATACAGAGTAGGAATAGTAAGAATAATGTGAAACTTTAAAAATGATGATTTTCCTTAAGTAAAAAATTAAGTACTTTAAAGTATACAATATGAATTTGGAATTTGCGAATATGGACTCGTTATCACTAGAAATCATGTGGGATTGGTACCAACATCCCCCCGGGTCTTTAATTTTATCTTGGGAAAATAAAGAAGCGACACGATTCTTGGAAATGATTCGTGGAAAATATTTAATTCAAATGGGTGGAGAAAGAACTTTGGCACATTCAGCAGGAAGTCCTATCCTCTATCATATTCAATTAACTTCAGATTTAACTAATAATTTATTATCCATACAAATGGATTCGCAGGAATTGCCTTTATTGTCAAACAGTGTCGATGTATTTGTGTTAGTACATGTATTAGAATTTATTAATTATCCTGTTAAATTAATTCAAGAAATTTTTAGAGTCTTAAAACCTGAAGGTAGATTATTTATTTTTGGCTTTAATCCATGGAGCTTATGGGGACTTAAAAAATTATTTTTTATTAAACATGGGGTTCCCTGGAATGGAAAATTTTGGGCTTGCGCACAAGTAAAGCACTGGTTAATTAATTTTCAATATTCCATTTCTTTTAGCAAAACTTTTGGTTATGGTTTTCTAACTGAAAATAGTTTGAATCAGCGGTTACAATTCATTAAAGAAATGATTGGAAAGGTTTGTTTTCCTACCGCAGGTAGTATTTATTTAGTAGTTGCTAAAAAAAAGGTGTATGCACCAGTGTATCGTAAAATTTTGTGGAAAAAAAAATCGGTAATTGCACAGAGTGTTATTAAACCAACTCCATCTTTAAAATTATGAAACAAGAACAAAGTATTTTATACCTTTATTGTGATGGTGCTTGCCGCGGTAATCCGGGCCCTGGGGGATGGGGGGTTTTATTACGTTATAATAGTCATGAGCGACAACTTTATGGTGGCGTTCCTAATACTACCAACAATCAAATGGAGCTAACTGCCGCTATTGAAGGGCTCAAAGCACTAAAACACTTTTGTTATGTTATGATTACGACTGATTCTCAATATTTGCATCGTGGAGTAACGGAGTGGCTTCCTGTATGGAAGAAGAAGCAATGGAAAACTAGTGAGAAAAAACCAGTTAAAAATAAAGCATTGTGGGAAGCCTTAGAAAAAGAAATAAAACGGCATATGGTATATTGGAAATGGGTAAAAGGGCATAGTGGTCATCCCGAAAATGAGATTGTTGATCGTTTAGCTAAACGTGGTATTCATGAATTATTGTTGTAAATGAAGTAGGATTTTTATGCGGCAAATTGTCTTAGATATAGAAACGACCGGTCTTATTCCAGAAGAAGGGCACCGTATCATTGAAATTGGTGGTTTAGAAATGGTCAATAGGCGTTTAACAGGAGAATATCTGCATTTTTACATTAATCCAAATTGTTCTATCACAGGTGACGCTGTTAATATTCATGGTATTACGGAAATATTTTTGGCTGATAAGCCTTCATTTAAAGATATTGTTGATGAACTTATTGCTTTTTTAAAAGGAGCGCAATTAATTATTCATAATGCTCCATTCGATGTAGGTTTTTTAAATCATGAATTAAAGCTCACCGGAAAGCCTTTTAAAATGATTCATGATTATTGTCAAATTTTAGATACCTTAATAATTGCTCGACAAAAACATCCTGGACGGCACAATAATTTAGATGCTCTATGTCGACGTTATCATGTTGATAACTCTAACCGCGAATATCATGGGGCGTTACTAGATGCTAAACTTCTAGTCCAAGTCTATTTGTTGATGACTGGTGGTCAAACTAAATTATTTGAACAGAAAAATCCTGCTGTAGTTATGCAATCTCCTCAAATTCAACGATTATATCTCGATGGGAAGCCTTTACGAGTTGTAATGGCGGATGAGGAAGAAAAAGTAGCACATCAAGCTTTTTTAGAGTTATTAAAGAGTAGGGGTGTTTGTTTATGGTCCGATAGGCTTTAATCGACTAACCAGAAAGTCTCCTACTAGTAAAGCAATATAACCAATATAACTTACCTTTAGTTTCCTGAAGAGATGAAATATTTTGAAATCTAAACTCTACGAGAAGTGGGATAAACAAGAATACAGCTCTATGAGTGGTGTTGTAATTTAAGATATACTAGGGGAACTCTCTACACCATGGCGATAACGTTTCCTGCATTAAAAATATTTAATATAAATCTAGTATATAGCTGGTATTCTTCCTTGTCTGAGCAAAACAACTAAACACATCACTGGTTATCTCCTCTTTTATGTAAACTTTAAAAGTTACCTTTTGGAGTTTTTTGACAAGGGTTCTTCCCTTTTTTTGTTTTTTTAGAGAGAAATCCCAGTTTCTTATTACCTTTTATATCTCTTGTAATAAGGGGTAATCACTCCAAATCATAAGAAGTAGTCTATTAAAGAGAGGATAGATATCGAATACTAAAGGTGAAAACCTGACCTCTCTCGGAGAGGTGAATTCTGTGGGTAGTCTTATCATCGTAGTTTTCTAGCAGGTTTTTAGTTTTAGTAGTGAAAATTTCTCCTATCAGGGTTTTGGTTTGAAAATAGCATTCTAATTATCAAGAAAAAACTTTTCAGTTGTTATGTCATCCTCAAAGTCCACGATTGAAATAGCTTAAAGTGATCTCAAAGGTATTTTCGTAGTTATTAGAAAACGCCATATTTTCGAATAGTAAAGTTATTTTTATAAGTATCGAAGACATATAAAAAGTAACAGAATCGAGCGATTAATAGATAATTACTTAATAAAATTTTTATAAAATATTTAAATTGTTATAATATTAATTATATATTATAGAGATTATATAAGTAGTGAAATGCAAATAGAAATCTTGGTGAATAGGAGTTAATAGGGTTTATTAGCGGTAAAACGATAATAAGTTGTGTTATGTTTAAAAGTTTATAGCTACTTAGAAAGTTTTTAGATTAATGATTGTTTATTTAAGCTTATTGAATCAAATAAAAACACTTATGCATGCCTAAAGAGCTTGTTAACCTAGTAATTACTCTTATAAGTTTTGTGAGGACTTTTCTTAAATATCGAAATCCGAAAGTGATAGAGTCATCAAAGCTTTGGTTATTATGTCGAAACTCTCTTGAGAAATTCTAATTCTTTCAGTATCTAATTTTTCAGGCCCAATAAGGATGAAGGGGCTCAGATTTACCCATAAACAGTATCAAACAATCATTAAAAAATATTTCTACAATGCCACCAGGTCCAAAAAAAATAATTAAAATTTTTTATTAAGATCTTAGTTATGGGATCTATTAAAAATAGGGAAATAATTAAACATAAAATTCTTATAATCAGGCACCACTAAAGCAGTTCAAATTAAATTAAATTATTGATGAGTATTATAAATACTATGCATTCACTTTACGAGTTTAGTAATATGTGTTTTCCTACTTTTCGTCTTTCTTATCTTGTGTTTGATTTTAGTTATAAAACTACTGTACAAAATAACTTTTCACCTCAAGGATTATGTGAGGGGGGTAGGGGTGTAAGGTTTTACGTTATTAGTTGGAGATCTTTCTTTATATTCCATATAAAGGAATAGGTTTATAATTCGAGTTATAGGTTTACAATTCGAGGTATTGGTTTAGAGTGTCTGAAAGGTTATTTTGTGAGACTGCAGAAGTACAAAAATATTTCGATTATTTTTGAGGTATAACACGTATGCCGATGAGTCTAAAACGGAAGTTTCTATTTTTGTTTCCTGAGATTATAGATAAAGAATCTCCCTAGGGTGTTCTCGAACTAATACACTAATTTTAAGTACCTACTTGGCGTAGAATGTGATGCTACAATTATGTTTGTAGTAATGTAATATTTTAAAAAAAATAACCTTGAATAAAACCAGGGCGTTTTATCGAAAACTAAATTAGTTTTATATATTATAAAGTGAGAGTGGTTAGTTTTTGTAATAACTAGTGGTTTTTTTATAGGTACCTTGAAAATATCTATTATTGCTATTCTCAATAGAACTTTGCGTTTTTTGACTTTTTAACTTAAAAAAGTCATTATGTTTGTGATCCTCAAAGGCTAAGATAAGTAGATTATATTTTTAAATCGTTGCTAATTTTTAAAGTGTGTTATACTTTTTGCACAGATTATCGCATTTGATTTTATTACGTAGTTTATTATTCATTAGGTGCAATATAAATTCTATACTTCTTATTTTGAAGGTTGGTGCTTTCCCTTAACCAGCATAGTGGGTTTTTGGGGCTCCATTCTAGTTTTGTTTGCTTGCTTATAGAGGAGCAAGCAAGCTACTTCTATTCATTGAGTGGAAAGAGTAGCTTGTTTTCTTACGCTGGGAGAGTACTACTTTTAGTATCAATCTTAAATTTAGTTTGGTTTTCAATACTTTAAAGCAGCATTGAGGTCATAAAGTCGCTAGGTATCTTCATTTCGAAGAATTATTTTGCTAATTTTTTTTGCAGTTTTAATGTCTAGTGTTAAATTAAAAGAAATGATCCTAATAAAGGCAAAAAGAAGATGGCTAGCTTAGCATCAGCATTTTGATAGGCTCTCTTTTGATAATTGATTTGCTGTTTGGTCAACCTTGATACGGAGTAAAAGCAGTATGTTTGAGAATAATGCATGTTGGGATCATTTGTGCTTTTCCAATACAGTGTGAAAAAGCATCATCACCATTAAGTAATTAATTCAAGGAAATTAGTTTTTTTTAGTAAGTTGCTAGGCTTCAATACAGTCCTGTAGCTTGATGAAGGTTTTCTCTGTAGCGAAGATCCATTTTTTCTAAAAAGTTATTATACTGAGCAATAGTGGGGTGGGGTAAAAGGAGAAGGAGTTTTTTATGCCTAAATAAGAGGGTAGAATCTTTACATCGTCATGTGGGCGGATTTTCAAAAGTTTTATGAGCTACAAGTACAAGGGGCGTTACTCTGTTGTGTAGATAATGTAGCTTAAAATATCATAGGCCTTTATTTCATCTAAAACCAATCAATATATATATTGGTAAGGGGTCGACCCATTACAAGCTAAAAACATTAAAAATATTTGCTGTCCTGATTGAAAAAGCATCTTAGAACGCTGTGTGTGCTACACAGATCTGTTTTTTGTACTTTCTCAAGCGTATGTACAGTTTGAAAAAGATATGGTCTTGTGAGAAGAGAGAAGGGATACTTTTATACAACGAGTAAACTAATCGCTTTAATAATACTATCTTATTTAAGAACAAGATTCTCAGAATCTTCTTAGAAGGTTATCTTAAATTTTAAAATATAATGTTTTATACGGTCGTCTAAAATTGTTAGAAATCCTGTTTAGTATCGGAAGGTGCAGGCAGAGAGATCGATGACTAAAATTTTATATTTTTTCAAAAGATTTGTCATTCTACTGTTCGTTATTAATTTTTTAATATTTAAGTTTAATTAGCTGCAGTGTACAAATTTAAAATATTATGAATTTTGTTTGTATCTACAAGACTCTAATTAATATATTTTTCTATATATATTTATATTTGTAAAATCTGTAATTTACTATCTTTAAATTGACTCCCCTTAGGGAGATTAACGAGAGGGCGCATCATCTATTGGATAAATAGCAAGTTTTTTACGTAAAGTTCCTCGGCTAATTCCTAAAATTTTAGCTGCTTTACTTTGATTACCGTTGGTATAGTGCATTACTACTTTTAGTAGGGGTGCTTCCATTTCAGCTAAAACCATATTGTAGAGATTAGTAGGATCTTGGCCATCAAGTTGCACAAAATAATTTTGCAATGATTCTTGAACACTTAACCCAAACGATTTAGTTGTTGTAACTGAGTTTACTTCAGGTTTTTGAACTAAAAGATTAACTTCCATAGTTGCAATTTTTTAAGGTCTTACTGTTATTTGTTTATTTATTAAAATTTATTTATTAGAACTAAAATGGTAAAATATTTTTTATTAAGCCATAATTTTTTTTATTATAACATTGAAATTTATAACCTCAAGAGGTAAACCTCACTAAAATGTAGTTAGAATGTAGTTAGGTTAAGCAGATTTTAGTAATCTTTTAGTAAGTTATTTTTAATCAATGGATTAGTGATATATATTTATTTTAAAAATATTTAACTATTGATCTAGTATGTTTGTAAGAGGTAAAATTACAATTTTATTAAAAATTTGAGTTTAATAATGAATAATAAAGAATCTCAAACTATATATCTTAAATATTATAGTTCTCCTGCATTCTTAATTGATAATGTATATATGTATGTAGATCTTCATGAAGAAAAAACTAATATCAAGACTCTTTTAAGAGTACGACGTAATCTAAACATACAAACTTCACTGCCACCATTAATACTCAATGGTGAAGCGATGACATTAAAACGAATAGCACTTAATGGGCAGTCATTATCATCTAGTGATTATACAATTAATGATTCTTCTTTAATCATTCCTGATGTTCCGGAAGAATTTATTTTAGAGTCGGAAGTAATAATTCAACCACATAAAAATACACGGTTAAGCGGCCTCTATAAATCGCGGGGTAATTTTTGCACTCAATGTGAGCCGCATGGATTTCGTCGAATCACTTATTTTCTAGATCGTCCAGACGTGTTAGCGCGTTATACCACGATAATTACAGCTGATAAAGATAAATATCCTTTTATATTATAAAATGGAAATTTAATTAAAACAAAAATATTAGAGGGTAATCGACAGTTGGTACATTGGGAAGATCCTTATAAAAAGCCTTCTTATTTATTTGCCTTAGTAGCAGGAAATTTCGATTTATTAGAAGATAGTTTTGTCACTCAGTCCGGTAGAGAAGTAGCATTACGTCTTTATTTAGAAAAAGGCTATAAAGATCAAGGGTCTTTTGCTTTACAAGCTTTAAAGCAAGCAATGAAATGGGATGAAGAAAAGTTTGGCCGAGAATACGATCTTGATGTTTATATGATTGTTGCAGTAAGTGATTTTAATATGGGAGCTATGGAAAATAAAGGGCTTAATATTTTTAATACTAAAAATATTTTAGCTAACTCAAAAACGGCTACTGACGAAGATTACATCCGTATTAAAAATGTGATTGGGCATGAATATTTCCATAATTGGTCTGGCAATCGTGTAACTTGCCGTGATTGGTTTCAAATTACTTTAAAAGAGGGGTTAACTGTTTTGAGGGATCAGTTATTTATTGAGGATGTAACCTCAAAAAGTGTAGCTCGTATCAAAAGTGTTAATTATTTACGTAACGTGCAGTTTGCTGAGGATGCGGGTCCAATGGCCCATCCTATTCGTCCTGATTCGTATATTGAAGTTAATAATTTTTATACAAGTACGGTTTATAATAAGGGTGCAGAAGTTATCCGTATGATACGAACTTTATTAGGGTCTGCAGTATTTCGTAAAGCAATGGATCTTTATTTTTGGCGTTATGATGGGAAAGCGGTCACTACTGAAGATTTTATTCAAGCGATGGTAGATGCTTCGCACAAGAATTTCAATCAATTTAAACGGTGGTATGATCAAACTGGAACGCCGGTACTCAATCTAGAGAGTAAATATAATGAAAATACAGAAACCCTGACCTTGAAAGTGAAGCAATTCTGTCCTTCCTCTCCAGGAGAATCTAAAAAATTACCTTTGCACATTCCCTTAGCACTGGGTTTTGTAAGTCCGAAATGCCAAGATATACCAACTCAATTAGAAGGAGAAGATGAAGTTATTCAAGGAACACGTATTTTAGAGATTCAAAAAGTAGAGGAACAATTTAGATTTATTAATGTGAAAGACAAACCAGTACTGTCCCTTCTACGGAATTTTTCGGCTCCAGTACACTTAAATTATCCCTATACTGATGAAGAACTCTTATGGCTTTTTCAATGTGACAGTGATCCTTTTGCTCGCTGGGAAGCAGGTCAAGTGTTTGCGAAGCGATTGATATTTAATTTAGTTACAGATTATCAACAACAAAAATTATTAAAACTTGACAATCGATTTATAGAAATCTTCCAAAAAATTATTCAAGGACCACATAAAGATCATGGATACGATGCTGCCCTTCTCCTTTTGCCTAAGGAAGCTTATTTAATGCAGTTTATGAAAAATATGGACATCGAAGTATTGCACACCATTCGTCAATTTGTAAAAAAAGAATTGTCATCAGCCTTAATATTAGATTTAACAATAACCTACAAAAATTATCAACTACCTGTTTACGTATATAGTGAAGAAAATCTTGGTAAACGTGCTTTAAAAAATTGTTGTTTAGAGTATTTAACTGAAAATGGAGGAGATCAATACTTATTAGCTTACCAGCAGTTTAAAAATAGCGATAATATGACAGATATTATGGGTGCTTTGGTAGCCTTAATTAATCATGAATGTGAAGAACGACAGTGCGCATTAGATGAATTCTATCAAAAATGGAAGAATTACCCTATATTAATTAATAAATGGATGGCTTTACAAGCATCTTCCCAATTACCATCAACTATACAAATTGTGAAAAAATTAATTCAGCATCCTGCTTTTGATATCAAAAATCCCAATAATGTGTATGCATTATTAGTAACCTTTGGTATGAATGTTGTTTGTTTTCACGATAAGAGTGGAGAAGGTTATCGTTTAATTGCCGATCAGATACTTAAAATTGATTCAATGAATCCACAGGTAGCTGCACGGGTATTACAACCACTGTCCCGTTGGCAAATTATGGATGAAAAGCGTCAAGGATTAATGAAAGCAGAACTCAATCGGATTGCAGAAGCTCCACGATTATCACCAGATATTTCTGAAATTGTTAAAAAGAGTTTGAGGTAACTTTATTCAAGTAAAGTTTATTTTTTATAGATAATCTTATCTATATTTAAAATATAATACTTTTCTTTCTAAAAGATCGCATTCTATTTTCAGGAATAGAAAAGTGGCAAGGGGGGGAATTAATGCGCCATTTTATAAAATATCATTCTCTTAATGTCTCAGAGTTATAGAGAACTAAATAAGGGAATCTCTGAGAGTAAGAGATTGGTTATAGTGTGTTGTGTGTGAGTATGCCCTAAAATACAAACTCATGAATATTAGTGTTTTCTTCATTTGTTTAGCGAGCTTAAAGTTATGATTAAGTGTGTCTGGTTCAGTAACGAGCATAATACATGTTATAATTGTTTTTAGTTCTTATTTTTTCTTTTTAGTTTTTAGTTTTCGTTAATTTATTAATTTTAGAACCGCTCTCTTATTTGATATTAAGAGCAGTCAACTTAAGCGTGAGACAGGCCCTGCGAGTTCAATTAAAAAATTTTTCTTCAAATTAAAATATGTTTATCTCAAGTTTTCTCAATAGTCTTTAGTGCTGTACTAAAGGTTCTATTAAATTTAAAAGAATACTCTGTGTCTATGTCTTGAATATTATTATTAATTGTGTGCACATAAAATATTAATTAATTTTTATTGAGTCTTATTATATAATTTCCTGGTAAAATTTTGAAGCCTTCCAGAATTTCTATTGCCATTTAGAATGACCATTGCATCGATTTATAATGTTTATAAATATACATGTGCTTTATGGTAAATATCTTTAGAATAAAATTTCTTAAAATAGCTTGTTTGTAAAACAGTATCACCTTATTAAATACCATTATCTCCTCTGATCAAGGAAAAGCATCTCATAATAAAATAATTTATTGTTTAAAAGTCATGTAAAACTGATTGAAGTAGTAGAAAAAATTTCTATTACATAAATGTGTGCAGCGTACTCCATTTCAAATCAGGGATCGAAACACTGAATTCATACTGACTATATGACCACCAGAGGTAAGGAACAAGTTAATTTTTATAAGGTTGATTTATTTTAGTGGCTTTAAAGAAATTTGTTTATTTATATAAGCAAATATAATTTTTTCCCATCTAGCATGGGTTTGTCTGAATAAAAATTATATTCAATTTGCTTTAATTCGCTTCCTTTTCGTTTAGAGTATTTATTTGTAAATACATAATAAAACAATAATACTAAATATAAAAAGAGCAACAATTAATAGATAATATTGATTAAAGCATGGGGTATAAAGACTGATACTAAATCCTCTGCTACCATAGATCAATAACTTTCTAAAAATGATTTAGTGGGAAGTAATTTGGGTGCTTATAAAAGCTATGAAGCCCATGAGCTTCATAGCTAAACTTCAAAGAAATAAGCTAATAAAAATTTCACTATAATACGATAAAGAAAAATAGACCTCACCTTGGGATTTTTAGCCTATCGATTCAAGGAAGACTAAAATTATGCTGAACAAATAAAATTCGTTGCTCCAATGCCTATTATTGGGAGAATCACAGTTTCCACAGAATAAAAACTATATGATTTTAAATATGGTCAGAGTATACTAAACCATATACTATTGATACCTGATACCATGATTTTTTAGAATATAAAATACTCTAATCCAATAATTAAAATAGAAAAAAATTATTTTAGAAATAAAGCTTTCTCACTTGCCTTTTAATTTTTTTTCAAAATGTTTCTAATTTATTCTATTTTTTACTTCAGGTCTTTTTGAAGAAGATATTTTTTCTAAAACCCATAGCACTTTTTTCTTTTTCATTTCTAGCTCGGAATAATATCCACGAGCTCTATAGGGAAGTCTTAACATTTCAATCAGTAATAATTTAGCGGTAATAATTACGACTACGCACATGAAGCACAGTCAGGAAAATGAGGAGAAAAGTAATAAATCCACAAGATAAACAATAAATACTGATTGTAATAATTAATTAGTTGAGTAAAACTAATAAAACTTTTCTCGAGAATGAGGTAGAGAAATTTCAGAAATATATAATAGCACAATATTAACAGAAATTTCCTATACCAAATAGATATAAAAATACAACTAATGACCAGCCAGATGAACTAAAATAGTTATACTTGGTGGGGGAAATAATCCATATTAATAATAAAAATTAAATAACTTCATTATTAATCAACCTTTTCAATTAATGTAGTTAGCTAACTAACCTCCTGAAAAGGGAATTACTTAATATCTGCAGTAGAACAATAGTACTGACTAGAAGTCTTGTTTATTTAAGGAGCAAGATGAAATTGGGACTTAATAAATAAAATTATTTTAGAAATGCGGGTTTGTATCATAATTAAAGAAAATGTAATTAAACGTAGCAATGCAAGCAGTAATCCAATAAGAACACATCTTTCTTTAGTGTAAGAGAAGATGGTTTAGTTAATTTGATTAGCGACTATAACCTTTTAATCCAATCAATTAATTGAGGTGGAGAATTAATTAAAGCATCTGCTTCCCAAGATAGAGGTTGACTATCTGTAGTAAGGTAGCCATAGAGAGCAACCATCACCATCATACCAGCTGCTTTAGCAGCTTGAACATCTCCTTGAGCGTCACCAACGTATAAAGCTTGCTGGGGCAGAACATTTGAAGTTTTACAAGCATAGAGTAAAGGTTCAGGATCGGGTTTACGTTTTGTTAATTGGTCGCCTGATACGAGACAGCAGTATCGATGAGCTAGCTGGAAATGATTTAGTAAAGGTTTTGCTAACCAGCCGGGTTTATTTGTGACAATACCCCACGTAATGTGATGATAGTCTAAATAATCTAATACTTCTGACATCCCATTAAAGTAAGTAGTTTTGTTCATCATGCAATGATGATAAGTCATTAAAAATTCTTTTCGTAGCTCTGAAAAACGAGAATGACTAGTATCGATCTGAAAACCATTATTTAAAATACCTGTTGTTCCTAGGGCTACGGTGGGACGAATGATGTCTAAAGTAAGGGGGGGCTTACCATATTTAATTAGCAATTGGTTTAAAGCATCCGCCAAATCGGGTGCTGTATCTAACAGAGTTCCATCTAGATCAAAAAAAATAGCTGATAGTGAGTTTTTAATCATAATTTTTTGAAAAGCAGGCAAGATAATTAACTGATACATTCATGCTTAAATTAAATTTATTTCTAAAAGGATGGTAATTGAGTCCACTCATGTGTACTAAATGAAATTGAACATTCTTTGTCCATTGAATTAATTCCGAAGGACGAATGAATTGAGCATACTTGTGAGTGCCTTTAGGTAACCAATTTAAAAGATATTCTGCACCGATAATGGTAAAAAGATAAGCTTTAAGAGTACGATTAATGGTTGAGCAGAAAAGTTTACCACCAGGTTTCGTAAGCCGTGCACAGGTTTGTAGCATTTGCGCAGGATTAGGAATATGTTCTAGTAATTCCATGCAGATCACAATATCAAAGCGTTTGGTGGTGTTTACGAAAATTTCTACGTCTTCACATCGGTAATCGATGTTTAATTGCTCTTGTTGGGCATGTTTCTTAGCAATTTTTATTAAAGCATCACTCATATCAATGGCAGTAACTTGAGCAGCGTGTTTGGCTAAAGCTTCACTTAACAATCCTCCTCCACAGCCTACATCAAGAACTTGTTTATTCTTTAAAACTGCATGCTCTTGAATATATTGTACTCGTGTAGCATTCATTAAATGCAGAAGTTTTATCTGACCTTTTGGATTCCACCATTCCTCTGCCATTTTAGAAAATTTAAAGACTTCTTCAGAATTAATATTCATTTTTTTAGTAGTAGTTGTTATCATAAGTCTCTTCTTGAATGGTAGAGAAAAAGAGCACTTGATCAATTTTAGAATTTAACTGATTCAAAGTTATTTATAAAGAATTATAATTCTTTAACTTTAAATGTTCTTTCAGTTGTTAGAATAAATTTTTTAAATTAAGCATTCTAATACTATACTATAGTAGTAAGAACCGTGCAATTTATGTACCTAATTTTTTATTTCTTTTCACTTAATTTTATTAAGTGCTTCATGTATAGCATAATATGCATTGGGTCAATTTATTCTACAGCAAAATTTTAAGAAGTTTTTTAGCAAGTTGAGGGTTATGATCTTTATTACTTAATTTAATTTTAACAGAACTTGCTCAATCAAATAGGTTTTATTGCTATTTAAAGCCACCTTCTTTTTTGTTAAGTAAAATCTAGATCTATATGTATCTTATACACATCTGACTCTGCCGACGATCTTCTCTTTGTAGTTCTCTCTTGTTCCGTTATCTTTAAATTAACACTCATTACATCCTTTTCATCTACTTCTTTCTATCTTCGCTCATCATCCATAACTCCGCCTGCATCATGATATACTG
>NZ_NSHJ01000010.1 GCF_002871095.1 Coxiella-like endosymbiont | reverse complement strand
GTACATGGTATGGCTTAAAATTGTACTGATAATGATGATCTAAAAAAATGATGATCTAAAAAAATCGAACGCTATTCTAAAATTAAATCACTTATTACCCTACCCATTCATACAAAGCAAACAAATGAGATATACCTAAAGAATTAGGTTTTTATCATAATGTACAAAATGCTTTTATCAACATTGATTTGATACATAATAAAGTAACATTACGATCCTGTTGTACTAATGGTTTAACGGTATGATGTTAATTTACGACTATCTCTTTTATTCTTAGATCTACTGTCAAAATAAACCAATTCTATTCGTACCCCACTGACCTACACTAATAAAAATACCTATATATTGATTCACTTTGGGAAAAATGCCACTATTACGCTCCTGCAGAATAGAAAAGGGCGCTAAAGCATAGCGATGAAAAAGATTAGAACAGCTGTAATTGGCGTTGGCTATTTAGGCAAATATCATGCGGAAAAGTATGCTACTTTACCGTATTCAAAGCTTGTGGCTGTTTGTGAT
Organism: Coxiella-like endosymbiont; assembly: GCF_002871095.1. Taxonomy (GTDB): domain Bacteria; phylum Pseudomonadota; class Gammaproteobacteria; order Coxiellales; family Coxiellaceae; genus Coxiella. The sequence continues at coordinate 2,130 of NZ_NSHJ01000010.1, read as the reverse complement.
ATTAACCCTGAACGGTGTCATTTGAAAGCCAACGAATTAAACGTTAAATCCATAATTAATTACCAGTCTCTCCTTGGCCTGGTCGATGCAGTAAGCATCGCAGTGCCAACCCCTTTGCATCATAGAGTTGGACGTTTTTTTTTAGATAATGGGGTCCATGTTCTTTTAGAGAAGCCCATTGCCTCTTCTTTGGAAGAGGCCGACGACTTAATTGCTGCTGCCAAAAAAAATAAGGTCATCCTACAAATTGGGCATCTCGAACGTTTTAATAGCGCTGTCAAAGCAATAGAATCTCAAATTTCTAATCCTCGGTTTATTGAATCCTTACGTCTAGCTCCATTTAAATTGCGAGGTAGTGATGTTAATGTAGTCTTAGATTTGATGATTCACGATATTGATATCATTCAATATATTGTGAAAGCGGATATCCAAAATATTTCTGCAAGCGGAGCTTCTGTACTATCTCCTTATATTGATATTGTTAATGCGCGGATTGAATTTAGTAACGGATGTGTGGCCAATGTAACAGCTAGCCGTGTAAACCTCAAAACTGAGCGCAAACTTCGAATTTTCCAGCACGATAATTATATTGCTATTGATCTCGATCATAAAAAAATTGCTATCCACCGTAAAGGCACTCAAGAAATGTATCCAGGTATTCCTGAAATCACCCGTCAAGTTGAGCGGTTCGAAAAAAGCGATGCGTTACTGGATCAAATATCAGCTTTTTTAGATTCTATTATTCATAATAAACTTCCTCTGGTTTCCGGAAAAGAAGGAAAACGAGCTTTGGCGACAGCTTTAGAAATCTCATTAATCGTGCGACAAACTAATAAAGTATTTCCAATTTCTTCAATCGCTATTTCTTAAAATGAATACTGATTCAAAACAAATTTTAATCATAGCAGGTGAGGCCTCGGGAGATTTACTAGGGGCTCATCTTGCAAAATCACTGAAAGTTCTTGACCCACAATTAAAAGTAGCTGGTATGGGAGGGAAAAGAATGCGTGAAGCAGGAGTTAATATCTTTATTGATGCCGAAAAACTAGCAGTCATTGGAGTATCAGAAATAATTTCTCAATTAAGTAATATACTTGCAGCTCGCCAGTGCTTAAAAAATCGCTTCAAGATCGAACGACCTGATTTAGTAATTTTTATTGACTATCCAGGCTTTAATTTACATATGGCTAAACAGGCTAAAAAAGCAGGAATTAAAGTGCTTTATTATGTAAGTCCACAAATATGGGCATGGCGATATAGCCGTATTAAAAAAATAAAAAAATATATAGATCACATGGCAGTTTTATTCCCCTTCGAAGAAAGATTATATCAACGAGAAGATATTTCCGTCAGTTTAGTGGGACATCCGTTAATTGACATTGCAGTACCCACTTTGCCACACGAAAAAGTATATCAAAAATTTAATTTATCAATAGAACAACCCATTATTGGCTTATTTCCCGGAAGTCGTTCTCAGGAGATTTCTCGCTTGTTGCCCATTATAATTTCCGCTACCAAGCTTATTAAAGAACGCTTCCCTAATACTCAATTTGTATTGCCATTGGCACCTAATTTTTCTGCTCAAGATGTTCGTAATTATTTATTTCCAGAGGTTAGAATTATTGAAAATAATACTTATAATATATTATCTGTATGTAATGCCGCTATTGCTGTTTCTGGCACAGTTACATTAGAAATTGCTTTACATCAAATTCCTTTTGTGACTGTTTACAAAGTCAGCTCTCTCACTTATTGGTTAGTAAAACGACTTATTAAAGTCCCATTTATTGGGCTCTCTAATTTAGTGGCTGAAGAACTTATTACCCCTGAATTGATTCAGCATCAAGCCACTCCTCAAGCTATTGCTAATGAAATTTATCGTTTCTTAGAAGATTACTCTTATCGACAGAGTTGTTTAAATAAGTTAAAATCACTCAAAACTAAGCTAAAAAAGAACAGTGAAGCATCTCTCAAAACAGCACAAATTGCCCTAAAACTAATAACCTATTAATTTATTTGATTTTTTATTATTTTAATAAAAAATTTAATCATTGTTTTAGAGATATTCATTTAGATAGAAGGTTAATAATTAATAGAATTAAAAAAACTATAAAAACAATACTATTAGTT
>NZ_NSHJ01000009.1 GCF_002871095.1 Coxiella-like endosymbiont | reverse complement strand
TCATAGAAGTCATAGAAAAGCGAAATAAAAAATAATGATTTAGTTAATTATTTCCATTATTCTTGAAGTCATCAATATGAATGTTAAACGAGTATAAAGTAAGTTCTCTTTTTTAAAAGAGGATAAGCTTTAAAGATAAATTTAGAAGTTTATTCATACAAAATTTTCCAATTAGCGATAAATTTTATAGTAACCATAAGATTTTTTATTGAAAAATGATTATAATGTAAAAATAGCAATAGGGAGACTCAAAACACAAAGAAACCTTTGGTATTGCCGGAAAAAGAAAAAGTAGTAAGAATTTTAAAAAATAATACGCTAAGAAATACAAAAGTATAATTTCCTAGTTTCTCTGGGATAAGTTGATATAAAATTTATTGTTCAATTTTATATCTTTAGTAATTTTACTTCGATCATTTTTAAATGAGTATTTATGGGGGGAGTTTTCTTATATCAAGAGAAGAGCATCTGGTGAGTAAAATATTTTCTGTCCCAGGGGGAACAAGAGATTAAAGTAGTATCTAAATATGGAATTTAGTTATGATTTCCATTTAATGTTACATCCTTGGCTGGGTTTTTGATTAGCGTCAATGGGTTTACCCACTAGTATATTCTCCAGTGTCTTTTTAAGGTCTTCTCCCGTTACAGGAATATCTCTACCCGGGGTGGAACGGTCAAAACGACCGTGATAAATACAAACAAGATTATGGTCAAATACATAAAAATCAGGAGTGCATTCTGCCTGATAAGCTTGAGCGATTTCTTGAGTTTCGTCGTAGAGATAAGGAAAAGGATAATCAAACTCTTCAGCTACGGCTTTCATTTTCTCAAAAGAATCTTCAGGATAATTTTTGACGTCGTTAGAATTAATAGCCACAAATTGCATACCCTTATCTTGATATTTTTTTGCTATTTCAACCATTTTTTTTTGGATGTGCTGAACAAAAGGACAGTGATTACAGATAAACATAATGACTGTAGCAATATTGGATTTTAGTTGGGCTAATGACTGTTTTTCATTACTTACAGCGTCAAGCAGATTAAAGCTTGGAGCTTTCATTCCTAATGGGATCATCTTTGATGAAGTTAAGGACATTATTTTTTCTCCTCATGTTTTATTGTTTTTATCCACTAATTCAGACTTCTCTTTTTATTGCTGAGACCTTCAATGAGATTTTAGCAAGTTAAGCATGAGCCACTAATACATACAAGATTTCTGAGTGAAAAATACTCTATAATATTATTTAGGTTAATTCTACCTCCCGTAAATCACAAAACCACATAGTGAGAAAATACTCATAAAATTTTTTAATGCTTTCATGCTTCTATTTAAAGAAGTAGGAAAGAATTTTACAAAAGTAAAATTATCTTGAATAGTGAGTATAATAGGTTGGATAAAGTAGCCACACCTAAGAAATAGGCATATCTTCTTTTTTTGGAGCGGCTTGAATTAATGCTCTTGTAATAGTAGTAGTTACTAAAAAATATCTACATTTGCTTTTTTAAATATTCACTAATTGAGATGGTTTATGATAGTTCCATTAGCGTTTATGATAGATATATTTCGATAAGTTTTTTATTACCCTAATCAATTCCAGATGGAGCGATAGACTTCTGTAAAGTAATTTTTATTATTTTTATTACTGCCTTGGACTAAATTATTAGCCAAGAGCACCACAGTGTATTCAACATGATTCAACACGATTATGGGAATGATACAAAAAAAACGAAAGTATAATTTTTATCTCATTAATCACTTTTATATTAGCTCCTGATTTTTTTATATTTTAATACTCTATCTTTTCATTGATATAAGAGTAAAGTTTTCATATATTCCTAACTCATATTTTTCTCTAAGAAAAGTTACATCTACTAAACAATAAAGCAGTCATAGTGACTCGATCCATAATCGTTATTGGGAGTGGTGGCTATTGGAAAGCAGTATACTGTGGTGTAGCCCAAATTTAAGGGAATGGATAACATATTCAAGATAAAACCAGCGTGAACGCACTGGTGCAAGAATGAGAAGAAAATAAAACAGTCTATTTATTTATATAAAAATTTTTAGATTTCAATATCAAAGCACTACCGAATTTGTAAATATAACCATTAATTATCTTAATCGCCTATTGATTAGTTTTTGAGTATTAATATTATTTTATTTATTAATAATGTTTTTTTAAATTATTAATAATCCTATTAAGTTATTTGTTACCACGCCATAATATTTCAAGTGTGTTACTCTGAACTAATATTTAAGAGTGAATAATGGTCGATTTCAACTTCAGAACCCATTTACTGTTAACATAAGCGATTCTTAAGGAATGTAAAATAGGGCAGAGTAAGTATAGCATGGGTTGTGAATATTGGTTTTTATATTCTTAAATTCCTTTAAAATACCTATAATTACTGCTGGGTCAGGTAGATTTATTAGTCTTTTTCTTTTAAAAAAGCGGTTGATCATGATTTAGAACTTAAAATAATACCTTAGGAAAGAAGTATTTTAGTAAATTAGCCAAATATAGATTTGATATTAACTGAAAATGAAATCAAGATTAATGAAGTTAAACCTTTTCCCTATGCATGAGCAATTTAAAATTGGTGCTATACATTACTACATATTGTCAAGATTTTTAATCCGTCTTGAAGATATTGTGCGACATGTGCGACATGTGTTATTAGCTATTATAAACTTCTAATATATCATAAAACTTACCAACGCAAAAATTTTATATATTTTTAAAGAGGTAATTTTGTCAACTTACAATCTATAAAGATTATAGATTGAGAGATAAGACGTTAAATAATCATGAATTCTCCCCTGGTCGAGTGGCTTCTTATTTAACAAAAATCACTGAGTGGCTTATATCTTTAGTGGAAGAAACTTTTTCCTTGTAAATTACAGATATATCTGGTAGTTTTTTTTATAATAC
>NZ_NSHJ01000008.1 GCF_002871095.1 Coxiella-like endosymbiont | reverse complement strand
ACCCGCCAAAATTACATCAATATCAATATAATAAGCTATACGAATTAATAATAAACTACTAAATAAGCTATAAAATACAACCACAATTAAGCAACGAACCAAAGACGGTGAATGAGGAGAGGCCACCGTGGCTGTTTCTACCCCTACAAACACTAATTTGAGAACAATCATTTCTTGGGTGGTACCTCTCTGTAGTTAATTAAAGATATTACCAATAATTAGAATTATCCTCATCTTAAAAACTATATAGAAAAGTCTTAAAAACTATATAGAAAAGGTGTCTCTTATTCGTTATTCAATAACGAAAAAATAACGTAACTGTTTTACTAACGTTAAATAGGATTGTATGGTATCTACTAACTTAAATAAGTTTAATGTCCATTATTGAAATCATGTAAATTATGAAGATTATTATTTTATAGGAAAAAATAATAACTGGAAGCAATAAATTAAATTACAAGGTATTACCTAGATTTTTTTAGAAGTATTAATTTTTTCTTCATGAAGCTACAAAATCAAAAGCAATATATTGAATTTTAAAAATATCATGGCAACTTTGAATTCAATAATGAATATTTTTATTGGTAATATTAGAGCATTTAATTTCGGAGAAATTTTAAAGAGTTTTCCCTATTTATTTCAGGGTTTTCTTAGTTCTTGGAAGTTTTTTAAAAATAAATAAAAAGCTCTAGGAGTAGCTAGTTGACATACAACAATCATAGCGATCGTCATTAAATTCAATAAAAGTATTCAGATAAGTTCACCTAAAAATACATATAAACAGCAAGATAATGTAGAATTTATAAAATACAAGGATTATAATACTTTTTAATATTAAGAAGAGAAGAGTTGATTTAGCTTCATTTTTTTAATTAATATTTTTCTTTTTATGTGATGCTTAGATGATTTTGAATTAGTAATGAGAGTTAAAAAATCATGAGGAGCAATAAAAATAAGTTACCTACCTATAGAGTCTGTAATCCTTTAAACCGGCTGTATAATTTCCAAACACAATAATACAAGGTTGATATGGTACTCATAGTAGGATTGTAAACCCAAATCATCCTTAGTTTGTTTAACAATATCAGGTGCAATTTTGATATCTTGCTGTTTGATTCTCTATAGAAAAGTAAAAAGATATAGATTTTATTTTTTTTAATCATCCAACTTTCTTTAAAGTTAAACACGAATACACTTGTTTACTTCTTGATTCCAATCACCTGAAATAACTTATAGAAAGTAACATTATAAAAAATTTCGATGCTAATTAAAGTAACTCAAGATTCTAAAAAAATCATCTCTATCTGTTGATATAAATAAAAGATTTGTCTTTTAAAAAGCTAAGATATATTACGAGTATTGATATAAAGGTTCCCTTGAGTCATATCTTCTAGCATCATAATCAGTTTTAATATTTTAATAATTTAGTTTTTCTTTTTTTAGAATACTTACTTAAAAGACTATTTCAACTTCTTTCAAATGAAAAAAATATTATGTAGGGCTTAATCTCCGTTGTTTAAATGATTTTTTTGTGATGTTAATTAAATAAATCGTGAACGACTTCTTAAAATAATGCGTCGATAAAAGCTTGAGCATCAAAAGGTTTTAGGTCATTGATTTTCTCGCCAATACTTATAAAACGGATAGGTAAACGTATTTGCTGAGCGATGGCGAATATTATCCCCCCTTTTGCTGTTCCGTCTAATTTAGTGAGAACAATACCTGTCAGTCCAATATGTTCATTAAATTTATTTGCTTGATTGAGTGCATTTTGTCCAGTTCCTGAATCAATAACAAGCCAAGTTTCATGAGGTGCTTGAGGATTGATTTTTTTTATAACACGCTTAATTTTTTTTAACTCATCCATAAGATGTAATTGAGTGTGTAAGCGCCCAGAGCTATCAGCGATTAATATATTGTAATTTCTTGCGATCGTTGCTTCTAGTGCGTTGTAGATAACGGAAGCGCTATCTGCGCCTGGATGTTGAGCGATTACAGGTATATTATTATATTTTCCCCATGTTTGAAGTTGTTCGATAGCAGCTGCTCTGAAAGTATCACCTGCCGCTAATATAATTCGCTTTCCTTGAGATTGGTAGAAATGAGCAAGCTTAGCAATAGTAGTGGTTTTTCCTACGCCGTTAACGCCAACTATTAAAATTACAAAAGGCCATTGATTAATTTCCAGAGGTTTTTGAGAATCTTCAAGAATTGAAAATAGTTCATTTTTTAGTGTATAAATTAGTGTCCTTGAATCGGATAATGATTTTCGATCAATTTGTTTAGAGAGATTCCCAATGATAGTTTGAGTGGTTTCTACACCTACATCTGCTGAGAGCAGAATTGTTTTTAATTCTTCTAAAAGAATAGTATCAATTTTGTTTTTACCAAGAATAAGATTTTCGATCCTATCTCTGAATCGATGACGAGTATGTTTTAAATGTTTATTAAGAAGCCGTCTGATCCATTTCTTCTTTGGGGATAAAGGGAGCTCTTCTGCGTTTACTGTTTTTTCGTGATGTTTTGGTTTTGAAAATAAAAATATCATAAATATTATATTCCTATTAAAATAGACATAAGGTGAATTGTATCGCAATTTTGAAAAATTGCATGAGAAAAAATACACTAAATAGTGCATTTAATTTATAAATTTATTAAGTATTTTTTAAATTGGGAAAGTTAAAGGAGGAGGTAGTATGCATGCATATATATTCATTGAAGAATGGTCTCAAATTTTAATTTTTAAAAAAGGATTTCCTTACTGGTCCTATTTTCTTCGGTTTGATATATAAATAAAGTAAAGGGATGAAGCTAAAGAGGTATGATAGAGTTTCGTATGTATTTGAATATATGATCTTTTGAGACACGTAAGATATTCCTGTTAGTGTTTTTTTTACAAAGCCTATTGGAGTTAACCTTAGCGCTGAGTAAAATAA
>NZ_NSHJ01000007.1 GCF_002871095.1 Coxiella-like endosymbiont | reverse complement strand
GGAATATAATAAATATAACAATTAAAAAAATAATCATTCATTATTAGCTGAGGTTTTCAATATTATAAATGTTGTTTCTGTAACTTTGTCTTATAAATACCTTATTATTATCCTGATCATTATTATCATAATACTATTATAGAGGTACATGTTTAGCTGATGATAGACTTATTTTTTTGTTATTATTAATATGATGATAGGTGTTTTGTCTATAAATTCATGATCATTATTATAATTACTGGCGTTATTATAATTATTATCGTATATATTATACTCATTTATACACCATGCTCAGATTACAAGAGAGTTTGTTCTAAGGTGATGCAATACAATTTTATCAAGAGACTTTTCTCTTGAATGCTTGGAAGTAAAACTTTTATAATTTTAAAATCCTAATCAAAAAATTTTTTTGCTATTAGACCAAGAGATGAATTGAGTCTGTTATTATATTAATAATTTGATTTTAGGGTAATGGCTGTGGGATTAGAACCTCAAAAAAGAACTTTGAGCAATAAGAATCGTTTTGAATGTCGACGATGATTAGAGTTTTTATTTTTTTAATAAGCTTCTAATTAAATTTTTACGTCTTTCATTAAGCTCACTACTTAATCCTACTTTATAAATATGAGGGTTATTAAAACGTTTATATTTTTCTGGTAACAAACTTAAGCGATGTTGACTGTATTTTGCTATTTCATTGATTGTTTTAGTAGGAGATAATCGTTTACCATGTTCCATTATCTTATGGAGAAGTGCTTCTTTTTTATAATTTTTAATTTGAAAGGATTTTAGTGATTCAAAAGGGTGATACATGATGTTTGTATCTTTTTCGTCAACTAAAGTAATAAGGTCGGCTCCTAGGAAATTACCTTTTTCGTCTAATAATCGATACACTTGTTTTTTGTAAGGTAGTGTTATTTTAGTAGGTATTTCGGAAAGTTTGAGACGAGGTTTGTTTTGACTAAAAACCAATTTATACACTCCATCTAGAACACCATCTGGTTCACCAATAACAAGTTTGGTTCCCACACCAAAAATATCAATAGGTGATTTTTGTTCTAATAAGCTTTTAATTACGTACTCATCGATCTGATTAGAAGCTATAATTTTTACATAAGAAAGGCCAGCGTCATCTAGCATTTTACGTGTTTTTTTTGCCAAATAACTAAGGCAACCGCTATCTAGCCGTACACCTTTTAATTTCTGGCCGCGTGATTCCATTTCTTTGCCTATTTGGATAGCATTTGGTACGCCGCTTTTGAGTGTATCATAGGTATCAACCAATAAAATACAATCCTGTGGTCGGATTTTAGCAAAATCACGAAAGGCCCATAACTCATTGTCATAACTTTGTACGAAAGAGTGACCCATTGTTCCTGAAACTGGGATACCGTAGTTGCGTCCAGCGATTACGTTGCTGGTAGCATCAAAACCGCCTATCATCGCAGCCCGGCTAGCATAATAACCTGCTAATCCAGCTGTGCGGCGCAATCCAAAATCAATAAGCTTTTTGTCTCTTGCTACATAGCGCATTCGGCTAGCTTTTGTAGCGATAAGGGTTTGGAAATTTAGAATATTTAAGATCAATGTTTCTACAATCTGAGCTTCAATGAGTGAAGCTTCAATCGTTAATACTGGGCTGGTAGGAAATATAATATCTCCCTCCCGTGAAGCGTAAACGGTACCATTAAATCGGAAGTGTTTTAAATAATTAAGAAATTCAGAATGAAAACCTTGGTGAAATAAAAAATCAATATCTTTTTGGCTAAATTTAAACTGCTGCAGGATCGTAAGCAGATCTTCCAATCCTGAAAAGATAGCGTATCCCCCTTTAAACGGTAATTTTCGGAAAAAATAATCAAAAACAGCTACCTGATTTTTTTTTCCTTCTAGGAAATAAACCTCTCCCATAGTAAGTTGGTATAAGTCTGTATAGGTAGCTGTAAAGTGAACCATCGAATTAGGAATGACTTTTATTATTTTTCATTGAGATAATTTTTTTAAGTTTGCAGATTTTGTCATTGTAGTTCAATTCAACTAAACTGTCATGCATCAATTTAGCTTATCTATAACTAACATCAACTAACATCTTTGTCAGTCGTTGTGCGAATAGGAAAATTATAGGGAGAGTAGCATTTAATAGTCCTAGTTTTCCTAATTACTTATCTTATGGCAACTCTCCTTTATTTCTGGATATTACAACTTACTGCTTTAACGACAATGTGCGAGAGAGTTATCACTCAACTTGGAGTCTAATCCTTTTGAAAAAGTTTATGCAACTAATCTTTTAGAGGAAGTTATTAAAGAACTCTTTACTTACTAGGGGGCCGACATAATTTTTAGGTTCTTTTTGATAAAAGATCCTTTCTAATTAAACTAAAATTAAACTAATTTAATAGAAATTCATATTTACTTTCAGTTAAAAGATCAAAATTTCTAGATAACTCCAACAAATTTTCTATCCTGAGACTCTAGTGCTACTAATATCTGGATGGGCTGTCTAAGTGCAGAATCTAGTTTTAATACTTTCAATACAATTCCAATAGAAAGTTGCTTAATGCCTATCTAAAAAGTAACATTTATTGATTAACTATAATGTAAAAAAAAATTAATGGTTTAGCATTTTAAAGTTTACTTAGATAGTATTAAGTTATAGTAAGTTTTTATTTCCAATAATTTTTATTAAAGTTTTATTTGATCTTTACTTTGATATCTAATGCATTTGTTACTATAAATAAAAAAATACGCATGCAGTGTGATGACGATTATGCCAATTCTTAATAAATAAAAATCTAATTTTTATTTATTCTAATAATTTATTTTTTTGATGCTTTTATAATCCTTCAAGGATACAGTGATATCTATTATTATTTATTGTACTTTTCACGATTTCCTTCTAATATTTTCTTAGAAAAATGGCTAATTTGAATTTTTATTTTTTGTTGATTCTTTTAATTAAGATAATTTCTCTCAAGCCTCAAAATGTAAAGTCAAATGTAAAATTGTGTTAAATAAGATTACAATTTTATTGTAATAAAAAATGTTCTCTAGTGTTTTAAGAGGCTAGTAA
>NZ_NSHJ01000006.1 GCF_002871095.1 Coxiella-like endosymbiont | reverse complement strand
CAAAATCATAGAGTAGACTCAAATCCATTCATAATGACTGTTAAAAATCAGGTTTTAGAAATTAACCTTAATTTTTTTACGAACAAATTTTCTATAAACAAAATTTTGGTATTAACTATTTTATCAACTTGGGTATTAAGTATTTTTATTACACCTTATAAATTAGTTTTTATCTCATCTGCTTACTCTTCTTGCTTTAACAAATTTGCAATATTGAGCCTCAGTATCTCAATATATCAATTTTTAAATGCTTCTTCAGCAGAAAGATTTTCAGGCTTGAGTACTATTTTTCTATCTACTTAAAATTGCGATCGTTGGAATTGTACTAGGCTATAAATATAAGCTCTAATATTATTAACAGCTTTAATTCAGAAGATGATTTCTTTGATTTAATTTTTTTATCTTTTTGCTTTTCTTGTATAAATGTAACGTCCCCAAAGGGGACATGGGGCAGAGGTAAGTCCCCCCCCCCCCGGGGGGGGACTTACCCACAAAAAAACAACCCCACCCCATGAGTGTCTGGGTAATGTTGTTACCATATCTTAATTGTGTTGGTCATATTTAAATAGTTCTGTTATTCATAGAAGTTTAATAATATTAGTAGTTTAATAAAATGGTTCACATATATTAAAGAATCTCTAGGTAGCCGAAGAACTATACTAGCATAGAGCATTAATCAACATTAGATATTCTAATAATTGATATAATAATCGATATTATCAATACGCAAACAATCTTTGATACGCAAACAATCTTTGTTGGGAAGGGGGGCATTATTATATACCTCTGGGCCTATCGTTGTACTGCGATACAGATAAGTTCATTGATGACTTTTTTGATTTCAATTAAAATTAATAAAATTAAAATTAATCATTTATATAACGACATTTTACATAATAATTTTTCCAAAAATATTTGGAAAATCAACAATCAGTATTAAAATCGAAAACCAACATATGAAATACTATTTATAATTAAGGTACACTATGAAATCTTCTCTTTAATTTATCATATATATCTGTGATATATATCTGTGATACTATGATACTCTTTAGATATCTATTAGATGTCTATGATACTATTAGAATCAATCCTTGACCCTTAACTAAAAAGACCAGAAAATAAAAAAACTAGCCCTGTAGTTTCTACTAAATAAGATGTACATGTACCTAGTTATTTTAAACTGTACCTAGTTATTTTGAAGCGGGGAGCATAGTAAATTAATTACTAAGTGTATATAAATAGTGGATAGAAAGTGATTATCTCAACAAACACAAAGCATTCCAAACTCTATCTTTGGTTGATGTCCTTTACCATCGGCATGGTAGCTTCTTCCTTTTACACTTATGACTTTTTAGTTCGTGTAATGCCAATGGTGATGGCACACGATTTATTAAAATCATTTAAAATTCAAGCTAGTGAATTAAGTATTTTGTTTAGTGGTTTTTTTTATGGTTATGCTGCAATGCAAATTCCTGTGGGCATGATATGCGACAAATTCGGTGCCCGACGCTTGCTTTCTTTTGGACTTCTTATCTGTGCTATGGCAACTGCCCTTTTTGGATTCACAAGCTATTTTCCCATTGCGGTCGTTGCAAGAATCATTATGGGTCTCACTGCTTCTGTAGCTTATTTAGGCACTTTATGGGTAGGTGCTCATTGGTTTTTAGATGCCCAACGTTTTACTCTTTACGCAAGCCTTGTTCAAGTTTTGGGATGTGCAGGAGCAATTATTGGGTCAGCTCCTGTAGCTCATTTAATGGTAACTTATGGATGGAAAAACACTTCTTATTTAATTGCTTTACTGGGCTTCTTCCTGACAATTCTAAATTGGTTCGTTATTCGCGATACACCTACAGACCCTGAATTTATTCAAAATACAAAATTTATCCCTAAAAAAAACAAAATCTATTTTCACCATGTCTTCAAGCGCTCTCAATCATGGTGGATTGCTTTATTCGGTTTTTCTATCTGGGGTCCAGTAGCACTATTTGCTACCTCATGGGGTGCTTTATTTCTCACTAGCTCACATCATTTTTCTAATGTTCGTGCTAACTTACCAGCTACTGGCTTAATCTCTCTAATTTGGATTGGTATTGCGATTGGGGGTCCTATTTTTGGTTGGTGGACCAATTTTATCAAGCGCCGCCGTCTACCGATCATTACAGCTGCAGTTCTAGGTTTTATTAGCGCTTGTTTAATTTTATACGTGCCTACATTACCAAAACTAGCACTAAGTATTTGTCTTTTCTTATTTGGTGTGGCTTCTTCCAGCCAGGCAATCGCATTCGGTTTAGTCATTGACAATAATCGACCACAAGTTGTAGGAACCGCCTCAGGTTTAACTAACATGGGAATCATTTTTGCTGGCGTAGTATTACAACCCTTTGTAGGATTATTACTGGATAAATTTTGGGATGGGCGGATGATAAATACAGTGCCTGTCTATAGTATCCAGGCTTATCAAATTGCTTTAACCATGATTCCTGTTTTATTTTTGTTAGCTTTTATAATCGGTGGTTTTATAATTAAAGAAACGTATTGTACAAAACAATATCAGGATTAATCTTGAATGATCAGGATTGATTCATCTTGAATCTAAAAAAGCGACAGTCTGTTGTTTTCTTTGACTAGGGAATTATTAATTAGAGTCTAATTTTTCTAAATTTAAAAAGATTCAAAATATCCGACCCACAATAAAATTAGAACGATCGTAATCTACTATAACCTTAGTAAATTATATTTGGTATCAATAGATTTGTATTTATTGCTAAGTTTTTACATATTTTTGAGAAAGCACATTTAAACAAGGTTTTATATTTTAAAAAAACTTACTCGTTAGGAACTATAATTTATCAACTGGAAGTTTAGAGAGTACCACATCCAACAGCGCTCTCCCCTCTAAAAAATTCTCTATCTCGCGATTAGTTTTCAAAAAAATAATCAGCTAAAAAAGCAGTAATAAATAATTAATACGCTTTTAAAGAATAAATATAAATACAATTGTTCTAAAACGTATTTTAACTATGCCGATAAATATACATTAAATTAAAAAATGAATAATTTGAGAATTCGTAAGCCACAGGTTATCAGTGAATGAATTTAGAAACTCCTGAAAGGACATATTCAGTATAAATCCTCACACTTCATTACAAAGATAGTAAAACAACAA
>NZ_NSHJ01000005.1 GCF_002871095.1 Coxiella-like endosymbiont | reverse complement strand
GTATTCTTATTCAAATACTTATTAAGGTTATGATCAACCAGCTGCTCATCATACGTGTTCATTTAATAATAATAGCTTGTCGGGAGTTGTAGGATTTGTCGTAATAGTAAGAAAGTAAGAAAAGAAATGACCACAGACAAACAATTAAATCTCTAGTATACGGTAGAGATTTTGATTCTAAAGGGTCTTTCAAAGCTATCCGTTGTTTTTTTGGATTTGTCAATACTTATTAAGTATCCCTGATTTCTTATACTTAATTCTTAATTTTGATAGTATTCTCTGCTCTTTTTAATCTAATTTTTTCTTTAGAAGACATTAGAAGTAAGATTAGTTATGGTTAAGGAGAAAATTCAATTCTGAGAGATAAAAGTTTCTAGTAATACTTACGAAAACTATTAGCGTTCAACTATTTCTCAGCTATAGATAATCGTAAATCGGGTGTTATAATGATTACCTATATTAACTCTTTGGTGGGAAAATTTTTAATGTAATCAAATAAAGTAAATTGTTAACAGATCTAATCAAAAAAATAAGGAATAATTCGAAAGGGTACCTTATTATTATGAGAGTTTATAAACGCTTCTTATGTACAATTCCATTAATTGTTTTCTGTCTTTCTTTTAATGGGTCAGCTTATGCTTTTATTATCCGTTCTATTCACATCCAAGGTTTAGAAAGGATTTCGAAAAGCACAGTTCGTAGTTATCTTCCGATCCATGAAGGACAAGAATATTGTCCTCAGTACAGTCAATCTATTATTGAAGCACTTTATAAAACGGGCTTTTTTGATAATATTCAATTGAGCCGCCGTGGAGAGAATCTTATTATTAATGTAAAAGAATATCCCACAATAAGTTTAATTCATCTTAATGGTAATCAAGTTATTAGTAATAAAAAATTGCAGCCTATTTTTAGTAAATTTAGAATTGTAGAAGGAGAGACCTTCAATCCTACCAGATTAAAGCAAATTGAGCAGGGGTTGGAACAGCAATATGATGCGATGGGATATTGCGAAGCCCATATATCGACTAACATCATTAGAGAGTCTCACAATTGTGTAGCGCTCTATATTAATATTAATGAGGGCTGGATTACGAAAGTTCTTTCCATTCAATTTGTTGGAAATCGCGCATTTAGTGCACGTACTTTGCGCCACCAGTTTAAATTAACAACCCCTGGTTTATTTACATCTATTACCCACACTGATCGTTATTCACAAATTAAATTAGAAGAAGATTTAGAAAGACTCATGATATTTTATTTAGATCATGGTTATTTGCGTTTTCGAGTTGTTTCCCACGAGCTTCAATGGTCACAAAATAAAAAAAGTGTTTATATTACTGTTTACCTAAATGAAGGAGCGGTATATCGAATTAATAGTTATGAGATAACTAGTAAAACTTACGATTTGAAAGAGCAATTTTATAAGTTGATTACATTAAAATCTGGTGATGTATTTTCTCGTCAAGCTATCATTGATGCTAACATAAAAATTCATAATTTTCTAGCAGATCGGGGATATCCATTCGCGAAAGTAACAATCATTCCAACAATTGATGATCCACAACGTTTGGTTCATATAAATTTTATTATAGTGCCTAATGAACGGATTTATGTACGTCGGATTAATTTCCTCGGCAATCAACGAACAGATCAAAAAGTATTGCGTCAAGAAATGCGTCAATACGAAGGAAGTATATACTCTTTATCAAAAATTGAAGAATCTAAACGACGTTTAGAGTTACTGGGTTATTTCTCTGATGTTACTTATACAACACAATCGGTAACTCACTCTCGTGACCAAGTAGATTTATATTATCATGTGCAAGAAGTTCCAGCAGGGAGAGCTAGTATTCAAGGTGGTTATTCAGATGTTTATGGTTTTTTGTATGGTTCCAGTATATCGGAACCTAATTTTATGGGAACAGGGAAGTATCTTTCAATTGGATTTCAAAATAGTCAATATCAAAAAAATTATTCCATTAATTATAAAAATCCTTATTATACGACGGGGGGGTTACAGCGAGGCTTCTTGATTTATTATTCTCGTATTAAACCAGATGCGAAATTTAACCTTACTTCTTATTTAGAGAATGGTTATGGAGCTGATGTCACCTATGGGTATTTTGTTTCGGAACGTAATTCAATTATGTTTGGTTACGGATTAGAAGACATCACTATCAGTCATGTTGATATCCCTAACGCTGCACCGAGTATGCTGGCTTTTTTGGGAACCACTAACGGTGTGCAAAATACCAATGTCAACTATAATGAATTTAAATTGATAGCAGAGTGGGTCTACAATGGCCTTGATCGTGCTATTTTCCCAACTAAAGGTTTTTATAGAGGATTAGACTTGGAAGTAGGTGTTCCTCTTTTTAAATCCAGTTTAAATTATTATTTGGCAACTTATTCAGTAAAATATTATCAACCCTTGGGGCATAAATTTATTTTAAATGTATTAACAACTTTTGGTTATGGAGAAAAATTCTATCATAATCGGTTGCCCTTTTTCAAAAACTTTTTTTCTGGAGGAATTGGTTCTATTCCTGCTTTTGCTCCAAATTCATTGGGTCCAAAGAATCGTTATCCACTCGGTAGTGATTTTAGCGCTATTGGTGGTAATTTAGAAACTATTTTTGGAGTGCATTTAATTTTGCCGCAATTGAATCAAAAGGTTCGTACTGCCATTGTATTTGATGCAGGTAATGTTTTTCAGGTACCCCGATTTCCAGGAGATATTGCAATTCCAGCACGGGGTGGTGCTTCTGATCCTGAGGCAAATATTCGCCCGCAAATTATCCAAGATGATAAATTTTCTATTAAAAATTTACGTCCCTCGTTGGGTTTTGCTGTAGAATGGTACACGTCTTTTGCGCCAATTGATTTTACTTTAGCTTTTCCCTTGAATCGTCGAGTAGGGGATAATTTTCAAGCATTTCAATTTACTTTTGTGGTAAGCTGATCAGAGGAAAATTAGAGCGGAGCTTGGCTGATATACGAATCTGAACTATAATTAGCATTACCTTAATTTTAAGGAGAAGGTTATAACGAAACCTTTATTTGTAGTCACTTGTTTATTAATGTTAATGAGTGAAGTAAGAAGTTATTAAGTTATTTTTGGTAAACACTGGAGAGAGTAGATATTTAGAAAATTTTTCAAGAATCACCACTTATAGGTTAAAAAAATCAATGATCAATAGTTAACTTGAAAAAGAATTTTCATCACAACGCAAAAGAATTATTA
>NZ_NSHJ01000004.1 GCF_002871095.1 Coxiella-like endosymbiont | reverse complement strand
AGATGTGTAAAAAAGACAAAATTTAAGTATTCAATACTACTTTAATTTTACATGAAACGCTAGGATGAATTATATAAGATTAATTATCTAGCAATTAATTATCTAGCATTCGGTAATATTGACCGCCACAGCTAATCCGCCCTTTGAGGTTTCTTTGTAAATAGAATTCATATTCCAACCAATTTCGCGCATGGTAGCAATTACCATATCTAACGATATCTTATGTTCGCCATCTTCAGCAAGGG
The DNA here is from genome assembly GCF_002871095.1 of Coxiella-like endosymbiont. Classification (GTDB taxonomy): domain Bacteria; phylum Pseudomonadota; class Gammaproteobacteria; order Coxiellales; family Coxiellaceae; genus Coxiella. The sequence continues at coordinate 2,971 of NZ_NSHJ01000004.1, read as the reverse complement.
CTAATCGAGCCGCGTTCACTGCTTTAACAGCACCCATTGCGTTGCGTTCGATGCAGGGGATTTGTACCAGCCCTCCAACAGGATCACAAGTTAAGCCAAGATTATGTTCCATAGCTATTTCTGCAGCATTTTCTACTTGGGCTATGGTACCGCCTAAAGAAGCTACTAAGCTGGCTGCAGCCATAGAACATGCAACGCCAACTTCTCCCTGACAACCCATTTCAGCACCTGAAATGGAAGCATTTTTTTTATAGAGTATCCCTATAGCACCAGCTGTTAATAAAAAATCGATCACACCTTTTTCAGTAGCTCCTTTACAAAAATATTTATAATAATTTAAAACTGATGGAATTATTCCAGACGCACCATTCGTAGGAGCTGTCACGACACGACCTCCAGCTGCATTTTCTTCATTAACAGCCATTGCGTAAACATTCAGCCAATTCATAGTTTGAGGATGTTGAGCAGTTGGTGGACCTAAAATTAATAGCTTACGATACAGAGAAGGAGCACGTCGTCGTACCCGTAAAGGACCTGCTAAAAAACCGTCAGATTGACAGCCTTTATTAATACAATTTTCCATAATCGTAGCGATATGCAATAAATTTTCTTTAATAATTTTTTCATTTCGGCTTATTTTCTCATTAGCTAACATAATATCAGCGATGGAAAGATTTTCCTTTTGGCAGTAACCTATAAGCTCAGCACTGGAATTAAAAGGGTATGGAATATTCAGTGGAAGACTGTTAAAAACTTCTCGATCTTTATTTTCGTCTTTAACAATAAAGCCTCCCCCAATAGAAAAATACAAAGATTTTTTAATTAATTTTTCATTAGCGTCATAAATTGCGAACTCAAGCGCATTGGAATGGAAATCAAAAACTTTCTGATAATTAAAAATAAAATGATTATCTATGGAAAAATTAATAGTATGTTGCTTTAATAAGCTTAATTTTTTTTGATCCCGAATTTGTTTAATTTGATTATCGATGCTATCGGGATCGATACTTTCAGGTTGTTCACCCATTAGTCCCAGCGTAACGGCTGTATCGGTACCGTGGCCTTTTCCGGTAAAAGCTAAAGATCCATAGAGAGTAATAGTTATTTGCTCAATATGAAGTAATTTATGTTGAAAAGCATTGATAAAATCATGAGCGGCTCTCATAGGACCTATGGTATGTGAACTAGAAGGCCCTATACCGATGGAAAATAATTCAAAAACGCTAATCATACTTATAAAAGTAAAATGCTAAAATGTAAAATCCTAAAAATATTGAATGTATTTTTATTCTAATATATTCAAAGAAACTTTGATAGATAAATAGCTTTGATAGATAAATAGTATAAATAGTAAGGATACCTGTTTTAACAGGAGTGGTGTATGTTTATATTAATGTTTATTGTATTAATGTTATAGATCAATTTAAAAAACCACCAAACGACTAATTAAATCTTTGTTTAAGCGTCGTATAATGATTGTTTTTCTTCTTGCTTTTGTTTTGTAGATTCTGCCTTATTTATTTTGTAAATTGGCAAAACAGTTTTGCACTTAGTGTAATAGATCTGTGGGAGTAATAATTATTAGGGTTATCAGTTTTTTAGATTAATTTTTATTGTATCAAATGTGTTATACTATGAGGATCATTCATAGATCAGTATTAGTCCCTCGTATAATTTTAGAGCTTGTAATTTTAGAGTTAGGGTATATCGGTGAGGATAATGTTTTTGATTATCTAAATTGGATTAAGAATTACATTGACTTTGTTGGTATTTATATGAAGCCTACTTAAAAAACATCTTTTAAAAAATATTTTACTTAACGACTGAGGTTCTGCCTTTATTTCCGCTTCATAAAATATGAAGATTGATTGATACAGTGAAAAATTTTATAAGTCAAAGAAGGAGGATTTAGAGATAAGAGTTAATTACTACTACTAATAGTAGACGAGATAACATACAAAACTAGCTATTCTGTTAAATCAAAGTCAGTTTTGGTCTTATATTTAATTTTATTAGCAAATTATGATTGGTGCTTAACTTATATTCACATAAGTTTGTTAAAAGTTATATAGATTATTTCTAAATTAATCACTTCTATCTTTAAAACCGACTTTGGCAACAGAAAAATATCAAACTATTGATAATTGTACTTTCTACAAAATTAATTATTAATACATAAGTATATATCTACTTATATATATTGGATATATTTTGAATGATTTTACTATATTGAAATGATTTTACTTATAGTTTTAATTTTTATATAATATAAGTTTGTCGACGTATGCACTCTTTATCCTTAAAATACAACATTTTGAATCTGTGAGGTAGACTTTACTACTTGATTGGAAGTATAGAGTAATACGTACAAATTAGTCAGTGTTATTGACTAACTTTTCAACGAATTTATTCATAAATTTCTCATACTTTGGCTAGGCTATGCTTCGTTTTTAATTTTTGGTTTTACGCAAACAGTGAGTAATTTTTCTTTTATGATGCTTATATTAATATAAAAAACTTTAGTTCCATAATTTGGTGGTATTATTTCCAAATTATTTTTGTGTGGTGGACTCCATATTATTACTTTTGTAGTATTGTTAATGGTACTTTTTAATTAGAAATATTTTGATCTTTAATAAGCAAGTTTATCTTCTATTATGGCGAGTGAACTAAATGATGATAGGTCCTGTAACCGGTGGTTTAATAAAACATATAATAAACAACTGTTTATTTAATGATACATTTTTTTGAGATTTTTCATCATTGTTTATCTTATATTATAATGCTTAAGGGATCTAAAGAATCGTATTGATTTTAATGCAATTACTTTAATATAAATCATCAAAAATTTCATTGCAAAGAAAGTAATATAAAGTCGGGTGTATTAAGATTATAATTTGAAGCACAGTAGGATTTTTAAATTTTGTTTATTAGATTACTACGCATTTATATAAAATGCACACCTTTATAT
>NZ_NSHJ01000003.1 GCF_002871095.1 Coxiella-like endosymbiont | reverse complement strand
ATTTTAAAACATGGACTTCAATATTTTTATCTTGACTTATGAAATATAGATAAAAGTAGTTAAATTTTATTGGGTAGATAAAACTAAGTTTTATAAAATATAATAAGATTGGTATTGATTTTTTGGCTTTCATATAAGAAAAGATTTGTTGATAATTTCTAAAATTTATTTATTCGATACTATTTTAGTACAGTTCTAGGAACTGTATTCTCTATAATAAGCTGTAATATAAAATAAAATAGGATAACTTTTAAAAAAGTTAATAGTAATTCTTGATTTTTTTTTAAAGACAGAATCTAGCTTATAATAAATTTTTTAATTCGTAATTTAGTAATACTGGATTAAGAAAGTAGTGTAGATTTTTTAAAATTTTGTAACATGTTTTTTATGTAGTAATAGAAAATATCATTAATTATAATTAACTTCCCATATAACACATTACATGTTCTGAATTGAATTTAATATTGCTATATTCTTTAAGATTTTTTAATTGAAAAATCTCGATCATATTGTTTCTTAGAAATTTATAAACAGTAAAAATATTCATCAAATTCTGATATTAAATATTCCTTTTTTCTAATATTTTAATTAGACTTATTATTTTTTAAATATTTTAATTAAATTGATATTTAAATAATTTATTTAATAAATAATTACTTAAATCATCTAATAAAATAGATTGCTCTGCATCTAAAATTTTTTCTTTTCTTAAAAAAGCAATCTCTTTTAGAGCATCATTTCGAGTAAATCGGCTTTTCCCCTGATAATCGAAAGATAAATTTTTTTCACAATCATAGATATCCTTTAAATATTCAAAAAAATTTTGTTGATTTTTTTTAGATAAGAGATTAAAATAATTTCTGCCGATTAACCGTAAAGCTTGTTCTCTGCGGATTGGGTTTGGAAATTCAAAGGCAATTTTTTCTTTCTCTTCTACTACAGAAAGAAGATGAAAGCGTTTAAATAAAAATTCTTCGTAAGGTGTAGAAAAACCAATTGCATATAAAGCCGCATCGGAATCTAGATTTGGAACGTTAGGATAAATAAAATTTTGATAGTAATCGCAAATACTCTGGAAAATATCGGGGTGGGCAATTAGCCATTGTTTATTTTCATTTGCTAGCTGGAATCGCTTGGGTGATAAATGATGAAGATAGCGCTTGAAAGCAGGTAAAACAATGGGTTGAACACCTGCAATTTTACGAATGCTATAGGTAGTTTCTGGAATAGTTTTTTTCGTGGTATTTGATAATTCTTCGCAATCGAGACGTAACCATATATATTGGTTTTTATAATGCTTGTGAGGTCCTAATCCAATTACGGGGGCTTGGTAAGCAAGTGTTGAGCCAAAGTTTCCTTGAATTAAAAGCCCTGCCGGATGATGAGAAAATGCGCTTTTAATTGCGATCGGTAATTGGATTAATCGATGAGTGTCTATTTTCTTATCAAAATATCCAATGACGTATTGCCACATTTTTTTGTGAGCCATAAATTTTTTAGCTAAGCTAATACATGCATTGACGTCTACCATGGCATCATGAGCTTGTCCATGTGCTAGTTTATTCATTTTGGATAAATTTTCTAATTTCATATTTAATGGGGTTGGCCAATTTAAAATATCCGATTTATATAAATAATATAAAATCGTGATTGGAAAAAGATCCAATCGACCGCATTGATTATTAAATTGATGAGTATAAGGTGGTAATAAATTCCGATAAAAGGAAAAGCGTAAAAATTCGTCATCAAAACCAAGTGTATTATATCCAACACTAATAGTACCAGGGTTGTTCATTAATTGGTGGATTTCTTGAATAGCTTCAATTTCCGGTTTTCCGGACAGCATTTTATTAACTGATATTCGATTGGTGATGATTGCTGTAGGAGAAGGAATAATGTCAAGATTGAGGCGAATGCGAATTTCATGCTGCTCTAGTTTATTTAATGATGCATCAGTTCGAATAGCAGCGAATTGTAAAATTTGATCGAAGCATTTATTTAAACCTGTTGTTTCGATGTCATAAAATAAATAAGTTTTTTTTTTCATGGCGTAAGCAGCTGAACCCACTATTTAAAATAAAGAGATACTTTGGCAATATATTTTACCTGAGAAATAAGATCCTGATATTGTAATTCTAACTGTTTTTGCTCACCCTTAACGACTGTTAAGGGTAGATAAATTTCAATATAAACTTTACCGTCTAAATAATGTAAAATGGTCCGCTGGATTTCTTTAAAACTTGGTAAATTTTGAAAATGAACTTTTAATAAATGATGAATATCTTCACGATTAGGTAAATTTAATGAAGATCTTGAAGTGGCGTCATTTTCTGGATCAATATGCACGGTAACATCAGCGATATGAGCAATCTTTTTCATAAGATGTAAATGTACTTGCTCGCTAATGTAATGTCCTTCTGATACACTGATTTTGGGGACGACTTGAATATGCACATCTATGAAAATATTACCTCCGTGTGAACGTGTTCGTAATTGGTGGATAGAAAGAACACCAGGGACAACAGAAATCATGTTAGTAATTTTTTTAAGAGTTACGTCATCAACACCTGTATCAATAAGTTCTTGAATATTTTTCCATATCATTTTGAGACCCATACGCAAAATTAAAAGTGCGATAATTAAGGCACCGACAAAATCAAGATAAGTCATTCCCAATTGAGTACCAATCACGCTTGCTAAAACGATCAACGAAACGAGCGCATCACTGCGGTTATGCCAGGCGTTAGTACGCAAGAGGTCAGAATTAATTTTTTTTGCTTTTATTAGTGTGTAGCGAAATAAACTTTCATTTCCAATCACAGAAACAATTGCCACAATAATGACAGGAAAAGTAGGTATCGTGGAGTGAAAATGAATATGGTAAAAATTATCAAAGGTGATGATTCCCAGAGCAACAAAAATGAGCATGAGCGAAATAATAATTGCTCCAATCGTTTCGATACGTCTATAACCGTAAGGATGTTCCTTGTCTGGTGATTGGGCTCCAAGATGACCCGCTATAACTACAAGCCCGTCAGTAATGAGGTCTGATAAAGAATGAATTCCATCAGCGATTAAAGCTTGAGAATAGCCAATAATTCCCACACTTACTTTAAATAAAGCGAGTAAGGTATTGATGAGAGCGCTGATTAGCGAAACATTCAAAAGTATAGAAAGGCGAGGATTTTTAATTTTTAAAAAAATCATAGTAGCATTTATAACTAGTGAGTATTTATAAATCTAAATCATAGTAACATTTATAT
>NZ_NSHJ01000002.1 GCF_002871095.1 Coxiella-like endosymbiont | reverse complement strand
TTTATTTATACATGTATAAATAAATTAAAAATTTACACGATATTTTATTGTTTTAGAGGGTGAAGAGATTCAGTTTATTCCGCAAAATTATAACCATTATCTTGTCTTAAACCCAATAATTTGATTATTAATCCTTGCTTAAATCGTACAGCAATTGATCATAAAGAAAATATTGTTAGAGAAGCTCCTCTGGCTAGTAAGTAGTGTTGCTATTGTTTCAAGTATCTCATTAAGAAACAATGGACAGATAAAAAATGTTTAGCTACAGAAATTTTTAGGGACATCCTGTTCATAGGTAAAATTAATTAGATGAGTTGAGAGAGTTAATTAGTGGGATGAAGTGTTGGTTGAAAAAATCTTGTACGAGGATATTTTGAGGAAATACTTTAATTTTTCCAGACCAGTTTGATAAGTCAGCAATATATTTTTTTATTAGTTGGTAAATGCATACGAATTTAGTTCAAGAGAATATTGTAGCGAAAATTCTTAATTGTTCTTACTGATGTTTGAATTAATTAATCAATGTGCTGATTAAAATAGTGAAGAATTTTTTTAGTTTATATGCCTCTTGATTTGAGATAAATTGTTTAATTAGGCAAGAAGTAAAGGTTTTCTTAGGAAAGTGTTGAGTCAGCTGATTTTTTAAGGTTGGGGCTTGGGGGGTCAATAACATTTAATAATTTGAGAAAAGTTAATATACCTAAATGACTTTTTTGTGATTTAAAAGTATTGAGGTTAGAGTAAAGTTGACAAAAAGTATTAAAGACTAACATAAATTTAAAAAATCTCATTAAATGACTATTTATAAGTAATAGTTTTTTAGATAATTTCTGTTAAGGGTTTTATCAATTTATTCATGATATTATGAAATTTTAATCAGAATTCAGAATAATAAGGAGTAACAGGATGAGGATCTAGAAGAAACAATGTTTTTCTGATTTAAAAATCTCCATTTGCTTAATTTTTGTTTAACAGGCTCTCAATGGGGGGGTTGAATGTCTATTTTTTTATTCTTTATTTAGAGAATTTCAGGTATTGGGTGTGTAGTTGAAGCACTGCTTCATACAATGCCGAAAGCGTTTTATCATTAACAATCACATCATTCGCTATCGCTAGTTGATCTTCGCGACTAGTCTGTGATTCAAAAATTAATTTAATTTGTTTATCAGAAAGATGGTCACGTATTTTTGTGCGCTGAATTTGTAAAAATTTAGGGATATCAACTACTAAAATTCGATCAAGAAAATTTATTAAATGTCTAGCCTTTGCTAATAAAGGAATTACTAAAATACAATAAGGAGAGTTGATTTTTTCAAGTTTGTTTTTCATGATTGAAATAATAAGAGGGTGTAATAAGTTTTCTAACCATCGTCGTTCTTGTGGATATTTGAAGATTAATCTTCGTAATTGAGAGCGATTTAAAGAGTTTTCTCTATTTAAAACTTTCTTTCCAAAATGCGCCACAATTTTTTTCAATACTACTTGGCTCGAGATCATAATTTCATGGGTAATTTTATCAGCGTCTATAATAGGAATCCCTAATTTAGCAAAATAATTTGTAATGGTGCTTTTACCACTGCCAATTCCTCCAGTTAAACCAATTCGTAACATTTTCTATCCTAAAATAAATAAGAAAGTACAGCTTACAATACTGCTCATTTCTATAACAGCGTAATCCAGATTTCAATAGTAATAAAGGGAGAAAATAGAATGAGATTTTCGAAAAATATCCTTTTAGAAAAAGGAGGAGAATACTAGATCAAAGATCTCAAAATATATCTAATAATAGTGCATTTAATATAATCTAAGTGTCTAACTAGGCACCAACCATCCCCACTATTTTAAAATCTTTATGCTTGATTTTTTTGTTTTGAAAGATTAATCAGTAGAAAATAGCCGTATGTAATTTAGAGGATCCCATAACTCAAGATAGTGCCTAAGATAACGTGATAAGGTCTCGAAAATTTAGAAAAAATTTAATACTACAACGTGTATAAGGTGTTGTTATTTAACAAAAATTTCTTATAAAAATCAACAAAATAGTTATATAAAAATAATTATTTACATAAAAAAGTAGACAGTAAATACTCAATAATTTAATGATAAAATCACAATTAAAACTAAAAAGAACAACTAATAAGTATTCTAGCAAAAGTAATATATTGTTATTTAATTCTAATAATTGACAAACGTTTTATAAAAAAATATCTCACTAAAAATATAGTAAGAACTATTTAATACTGTTTTAGAGTATAAACAGTATAAGAAAAGAATAAAAAATTAAATTTTAGGTTTAATGCAAAAGAAAGATTGAGATAACTGAGATCACTCTGATATTTACGGAATCATTTAGTTTTCAAAATAATCAGGTAATGAAAAACAAGGATATTTAGAAAACTACTTACTACTCATCATTTTATAATGAGTTCTTATACTAAGGATAATATAAAATGAGCTTAAAAGGTTGCAATAAATTTCATAAGAATACATTAAATTTCATAAGAATACATTTTATTCTATAAATAAAACAAACTTCTTTGGAATACAGTTAAATACATCAAAATAATGAAATTATTTATGACTCAAGGCAATAATATCATGATGATAAGTTTGAGACATGCAATTAAACGAATATATTGTTCATGAGTTCTTTCTTGATAAATGCTAGCAATAATCTGAAGTATTTTATTTAAAGTCTCTAAATTTTCTATAATTTTAAGAAGTTAAATAATCTCTCAGTAAATAATATTTTTTAAATGACAGCTTAATTTGTTTGTATTAATCTACTTTAGTTAAATAATACTTTAAAATTGGATTATAAAAAATATTATTTTTATTAGTAAAATTTTTACTAAAGCCATAATTACTGTTGTTATCATTAATATTATTATTAGATACAATAATAGTAAAGTATTTTTAGTTAATATTTTAAGGAAAGCTCTTTTTAAGAAAATTAAATCTATACAATATAATGTCTTTTAGAAATTTTTTGGATGTACATTAAAAATTAGCCACCTAAATCTTATTAGGTAAGGTATTTAAAGCATATATTCCTATATGCTAGACATTAATGATTAAACAAGTAAACAGGGATCACAACTAAGTTCTCAATTTGGAGAAAATATTTTGAAATTTGAAATTGGATATTTTATAAATTTCAAGAAACCAAAAGTCATTTAAATTATAGTGAAAATAACATTTAAAATAGTGACTGGCTTTTCCAATTTTTTTTACGCTTAAAATTTTTTAGTTATGGTGAATAAACAATTTCAATAAATTTATAATTGTATTGATTTTTCAATCGTGTGTAAACTATTTTCTAGTAAATTGTTTTAAAATAAGGAAGATATGCATTCATGGATTTAGATA
>NZ_NSHJ01000001.1 GCF_002871095.1 Coxiella-like endosymbiont | reverse complement strand
ATACTATGTATTATTATTTTAAGATTCATTATATTAGTTTTTTAGAAGCCTGACATAGTGATTTATCGACAGCTCATTTTCTTAGAGGTTTCAATCTGATTAATTTTCATATGAATGTTTCATATAAATCTCTTTATAAGCTTGATACTTTTTGAAAAAGAAATTAGCTATAGTTGCCTTTTCTTTCGTTAAAAGTGAATGCTCATTAATCTTAGAAAAGGATTGAATTTCAATCAGGCTATTGGTTTGAAATATTTCAGTAGCCTTTAAAAGATCCTCAGTATATAAAGTTTTCTCAATTATTGGTTTCCCTATGTGGTTAGCAATTTTAATAATTTTATCTCGAGTAATTCCAGGTAAAAGACCATCCTTAATTTGAGGAGTGAATATTTTTTTATTAATTAAAGCAAACAAATTTCCAATACTTGTTTCAGTGACAGCACCTTTCGTATTAAGCATTAAACCTTCGTGATATCCTGCTTTAATAGCTTCTTGTCTTGCCAATATAAGTTCTAAACAATTTAAGGTCTTTAATCGGGTTAAAAGAGAAGCTTCATTTCGCTTAATATTTGTAACGTACAGAGTAGGAGAAATTGGATTGGATGAATTAAAAAGTGTAACTGTGATTAATAAGGTAGGGGACCGATTAAAAGGTGCTTGAATCCCCCTTGAAGAAGGGCCGCGACTTAAAGTGATTCGAATAGAAGCTGCTGTCGATATTTGATTAATTTCTAATAATTGTTTACATTGATTTTTTAGTTCTATTACGGAGAATTTAAAAGGAATATCTAATTTTAAAGCGGAATCTGCCAGTCGATGGTAATGTTCATGAAAGAAAAGTAAATGTCCTTTTTCAACTTTAATAGTCTCAAATAAACCGTCTCCTAATAAAAATCCTCGGTCATTACTATAAATGACTGGTAAATTCATTGAACTAATATTGCTGTTTATTAGAATCTTCATTAAGATAGAGTAATAAAATTATCGATTAATTGAAGCCCTTGTTCTGTTAAAATAGATTCTGGATGAAATTGTACTCCGAATGTGGGATACACATGATGGCGAATTGCCATAATTTCGCCTTCTTGACTTTCTGCAATGATTTCCAAGCAATCAGGGATCTGATTTTTACTGATAATCAGTGAATGATAACGACCTACGAAAAAAGGATTAGTAATTTTAAGAAAAAGAGATTGTTGATTGTGATAGATCTGGCTGGCTTTCCCATGCATAGGATAATCAGACCGACATACTTGTGCACCAAAGACATATCCGATAGCTTGATGTCCCAGACATACTCCTAAAATCGGAAGATGAGGAGAGAAGTGTTTGATAATATTGAGAGAAATCCCGGTTTGAGTGGGGCCTCCGGGGCCAGGGGAAATTACGATATGAGAAGGTTTTAGTGTTTCTATTTCAGTAAGGGTGATTTTATCATGACGATATATTAATATCGAATGGCCTAAGATCTCAAAATATCGACCTAAGTTATAGACGAAAGAATCATAATTATCGATGAGTAAAATCATAGTGTGAAAGATTTTACACAATACGACAAACAAAACAAATGAGCTGCGTCGTCTAGCAAAGGTTCATAGATTTTAGCATGATATATACTAGCTGAGTGTTATAAAAATAAAGGTAAAGAAAATGTTGAATGCAGAGCAGCCTTATTGGGCTTCTATCCCTTATCGAGATCCATTTGAATACGCTATGATCTTTCATAAATTAAATTATTTTGTTTTTTTAGATAGCATGAAATTTGATTCGAGACTAGGAAGATACAGTTATATTGCTATAGATCCATTTTCGACACTTATTTATCGTGATGATAGAATTTATTTCAATAATGAGGTAGTTATAACAGAAAATATTTTTACTTTTCTAGATAATCAATTAAGATCATTATCACTCTCCTTAAATCCTGAGTTGTCTCCTTTTCAAGGAGGAGCGGTGGGGTTTTTTAGTTATGATTTAACAAGGGATTTAGAAAATTTGCCAAATTATGCTATGGATGACATGGGTTATCCACGCTTAGCAGTAGGATTTTATGATTTAATCATTTCTTTTGATCATGTTAAACAACAAGCATGGGTTATTTCTTCTGGATTACCTGAAAAAAATAATCAAAAAAGGAAACATCGTGCACACTTACGTCTTTCTTGGTGTTTGCAGAAATTGGAACATGTTAAAACTCCAAAATTAATTGACAAACCATTGGTGATGGAAAATGATATTCGTGGATACTTTACTAAAGAAACATATATGGCAGCGGTAGAGAAATGTCGTCATTATATTTTGGATGGTGATATTTTTGAGGTGAATTTGTCGCAAAGATTTCAGTGTTTTTTTCACGATAATGCAGAATTTTCGCTTTATCAACGAATTCGTGCGATAAATCCTGCGCCTTTTGGATCTTTTGTACGTTTTGATGACACAGTTATTGTTTCCAGTTCTCCCGAACGGTTTTTAAAAGTACAGGATCGTTTAGTGGAAACAAGGCCAATTAAAGGAACTATTAAGCGTTCGTGTGATGTAAGGGAAGATCAAATATTAGCTCAGAAATTAGCAACGGATATTAAAAATCGTGCTGAGAATACGATGATTGTTGATTTAATGCGTAATGATTTATCGAAGGTTTGTTTTTCCAATTCGATTCATGTTCCTGTGTATTGTCAGATAGAAAGTTATGAGACGGTCCATCATTTGGTGTCAGTTATTGAAGGCAAACTAAAAAATCACTATCAGGCTATTGATTTATTACGAACAACTTTTCCAGGAGGGTCTATTTCAGGTGCTCCCAAAATAAGAGCGATGGAAATAATTGAAGAATTAGAGCCTACACGACGAGGACCTTATTGCGGCAGTGTGGGGTATATTGGGTTTGATGGTAGTATGGATACTTCAATTCTTATTCGAACCTATGTTATTAAAGATCAAATAGTTACATTTCAATCGGGTGGAGCGATTGTCCTAGACTCGGACGCTCTTTCAGAATACGAAGAGGTACTTATTAAAGCTGAGGCTTTAAAAAAAGCATTAATTAGTAAACATATAGAGAAATAGGTGGATGGAGATGGATATTAGGGTATTATTTTAAATTTTGTTATAAGGTATTAAAGAATGAGATATACTACATTAATATGCTTAATTAAATTTATATCTTTTTCTTTAGTAAGAAGGTAGAGAAAAAATATAGAGTTTTTGAGTGAAAAAAACAGCATAGTAAGTACGTTTATTCTTAGTGTTTTGTATAAAATCCAGTTTCACTAATCCAATGAATTTATATTTTTTAGTTTAAAGAAAAACTAATAATGCTATGAGCGTGAGGCCACCTATTGGCAATTTTATTTGTAATTTTTTTGGTATGTAAATGCTAATATCAGGCTGTGAGTTATTATCTCTGCTGATAATTCAAAACTTGACCCTATTAC